>JAZSJR010000141.1:0-4646 GCA_045534415.1 Clostridia bacterium | reverse complement strand
GAAAAAGCAGCGTTTTTAAAACCGTTTACCGGTTTTTGCAAACGCCGCCCTGACTACCTTGATAGACGGTTACTGAGGCAGGGAAGCAAGCATCTCCTGCAGTTTTTCGTGGGTGACCGTTGTTAAAAAGGAGGGTCTGATGGTTAAGGCGTGTTCTAAATGTGCTTTAGCATCCTCAAATTTGCCCAGTTCCTTTTCAACCAGCGCTGTGTTGTAATAAGCCTCGATGAATACAGGCTTTTTATCCATCAGCTCCGTCGCATAGCGATATGCCTCATCATAATCACCAAGCTGTGTGTAAAGCTGAACCATATTATCTAAAATAACGGCATTTTCCTTGTTAAAGTCATATGCCTCTAAGTTAAATTCTTTTGCTTTTTCCATATCATCACCTAAGATATATAAATATCCTAAGCTGCCGTATACATTACTGGTTCTGAAGGTGGGGAAAATCTCCTCCAGTTCTTCCTTAGCTTCCTCAATTCTGCCGGTTTTCATCAAAAGCACCGCATGGTTTGACTTAGCAGGATTTTTAATCTCAGGACTCAGTTTAAAAGCAAGCAAGCGATTCAAAATTTCTTCAGATTTTTCAACTCTGCCCTCACGCATTAAGTAATATGCATAGCTGATTTTCTGCTTACCATTCATGCCACGTTTTTCTGCCTTTTCAAACCATCGAAAGGCATCATCAACATTGCCGCTTCCATACTGGCGGAGAGCCATAGCCATACACATGCTTGTGTAATTGGCAAAACAAAGATAGAGGCCAATTGCTAAAAGAAGAATTATACCCCACAAAAGGCTCTTTGTAAACACCCAGATAATAAGACCAATAATAGCAATGGGAAATAACAATTTAAGCATCTTTTTTCTCCTATGTTCTCTTATTGTAACACTTTATAAAGTTCGCACGCCTCATCCTTACCAACGTGCTCACTGATTCTTGCCACCTCAGCACGCATGGTTTTTTCACCGAAACGAAGCTCTAAAACGTCGCCAACCTTAACATCATAAGATGCTTTTGCAGGCTTGCCGTTTACCGTCACTCTGCCCTGGTCACAAGCTTCGTTTGCAATGGTGCGGCGTTTTATAATTCTGGAAACTTTTAAAAATTTATCTAACCGCATAGAATATATCCTTTCTACCAGGCAACAAAGCCTACCTTTTTATAAACCTTACGCAAGGTTTTTGCCGCAATTCTTGCTGCCTGCTCTGCACCTTTTTTATAAACCTCTTCCACATAAGCTTTGTCTTTGGAAAGCTCAAGATAGCGTTCTCTCACAGGTGCAAGTTCAGCCGCAACAGCCTCACCCACAGCCTGCTTAAAGGTGCCGTAGCCCTGACCTGCAAACTCTTTTTCAGCTTCTTCCATTGTTTTCCCAGTCACTGCACAATAAATGGTCAAAAGATTTGTTACACCCGGCTTATCTTCTGCCGCCCGAACTTCACTGCCGGAATCGGTTACTGCACGCTTAAACTTTTTAATGATAACCTCTTCGGGGTCTAAAATCCAAACATAGCCATTGGGGTTAGGGTCAGACTTAGACATTTTGTTTTCAGGACTCTGCAGACTCATAACTCTTGCACCAGCCTTGCCGATATAAGGCTCAGGCATAGTAAAGGTGTCACCATAGTGATGGTTAAAACGAGTTGCAATGTCACGTGTCAATTCAATATGCTGCAGCTGGTCATGACCAACCGGCACCAAATCTGTCTGATACAGCAAAATATCCGCTGCCATCAGCACAGGGTAAGTAAACAAACCAGCGTTAATATTGTCTGCATGTTTTTTTGATTTATCCTTAAACTGGGTCATACGAGAAAGTTCACCCATTTGGGTATTACAGGATAAAATCCACGCAAGCTCCGCATGGGCTGAAACGTGTGACTGGAAAAATAAAATTGATTTCTCCGGGTCAATGCCACAAGCCATATACTGCATCAAAACGTCCATGCTGCGTTTTTTCAGTTCCGCAGGGTCCTGACGAACAGTAATAGCGTGCATATTCATAACAGAATACATACAATCGTAATCATCCTGCAGTTTAATCCAGTTTTTAAGTGCACCCAAATAGTTACCCAAGGTGAGTTCACCGGAGGGCTGCATACCTGAGAAAATTCTTTTTTTAGTTTCTGCTTGTTGCTCCACAATAGTCTCCAATCCGCAGTCTGTTCTGCATTTATATTATATCGTTTCGGCCAAAAGCTGACCTAAAATCTGAATGCCTTTTTCAATTTTTTCATCACTCATAGTTGAATAGTTCAGGCGGAAGCAGTTGCTTGGCTTTTCAATATCTGTCATAAAGGCATTACCCGGCACGAAAGCCACCTTGCGCTCAACTGCCTTAAGCATCAATTTACCGGTATCAATTCCCTCAGGCAGGGTTACCCAAATGAAAATACCGCCCTCTGGTCTTGTATAAGTCACGCCCTCAGGGAAGTAACGATCCATACAGGAAAGCATAAATTCGCAACGATGTTTATAAATCTGACGGCTGTTTTCGATAGATGCGTCAATATCATAGTTCTTTAAATAACGTGACACAATCATCTGTGAGAACACGTTTGTGTGAACGTCAGTTGCCTGCTTACCAACAACCATTTTTTCCATAATGCCTTTATCCATAATCAGGTAAGCAAGGCGCAAACCCGGTGAAAATACCTTAGAAAAAGAACCAAGGTAAATAACGTGACCGGTTGTATCCATAGACTTAATGGTAGGGATTTTATCCCCGGAAAAACGAAGCTCACCATAGGGGTTATCCTCCAAAATGGCTACGTTATATTTCTGTGCCAGTTCCAGCATACCTTTGCGGGTTTTGAGGCTTGAGGTAATACCGGAGGGATTCTGGAAGGTAGGAATGGTATAAATCAGCTTAATGTTTTTATTATTCTTTAATGTTTCTTCCAAAACATCAAGGTCCATTCCCTCATCTGTCATAGGCACGCCATAGAGTTTCGCATTATATGTACGGAAGGTGTTTAAACAACCAATAAAACTGGGTTCTTCACAAATAACGCCGTCACCCTCATTGAGCAATACCTTTGCTGTCAGGTCAGCACCCTGCTGCGAACCGCTTACAACGATAATATCATCATTTTCCGTGCCAATCTGTTCTTTTTCACGCACACGGTCTAAAATCTGCTGCTTTAAGGGTGCATAGCCCTCTGAAATGCCATACTGCAGTGCCGTTACAGGCTCTGTATCTAAAATATCGTTACAAATCTCTTTAATTGCATCAACAGGAAAGCTTTCCGGTGCAGGCAGACCACCTGCAAAGCTAATAACATCCGGCTGACCTGCCACCTTAAAAATTTCTCTGATAGCCGATGCCTTAACGCCCAACATTTTGTCCGAAATCAGATTTGAATAATCCATATTTTCCACTCCTTTTGTCTACTCTATCCCAAAGAACCGCTTTCCGTTTTCTAAGGTGATTTTCGCAAGTTCTTCTTCTGTTATGCCTTTTAATTCAGCAATGGTTTTCGCCACAAACCGAACCTTAGAGCTATCATTTCTCTCTCCACGGTGAGGTTCAGGTGATAGATAAGGGCTATCGGTTTCAATCAGTAATTTATCATTCGGCACGCATACTGCCGCTTCTTTTGCCTTTTTTCCATTTTTAAAGGTAACAGGGCCAGCAAACGAGATGTAAAACCCTAAATCCACAAGCTCCCTTGCCATTTCGCTGCTGCCGGAATAACAATGCATCACGCCGCGAAAATAACCACTTCTGCGGATAACCGCCAAGGTATCAGCATGGGCATCACGATCGTGAACAATATAAGGCAGGTTTAGTTCTTCTGCCAGCTTTATTTGACGCAAAAACCATTCCTTTTGCCCTTCTTTATCAGCTTCATCATAATGATAGTCAAGTCCAATCTCACCAATTGCCACGACTTTCGGGCTTTTTCCAAGCTCACGCAAGGCTGCAAGGTCATCTTCTGTCATATCCTGTGCATCATAAGGATGAATGCCAACCGCAGCATAAATGCCATCATACTGCGAAGCTAGCAAAACGCTTGCTTTTGAGCCATCCATATCCGCACCAACGTTGACTAAGAGGCTGACGCCACTGTCAAATATGGACTGAATCACAGCCTCTCTATCCTCTGAAAACCGCCCGTCATCTAAGTGGGCGTGTGTATCAAAATACATTTCTTTCTCCCTTAATTGTTCGGCGTATAGCCGGTATCCTCCGGCAGATTATCCCCTGCCGCAGCAGCCACCGCCAGGCTGTCACACCGCTCATTTTCAGGATGACCGTCGTGACCTTTCACCCAAACAAACTCTGTTTTGTGTATCTTCATTAAATCAAGTAAACGCTGCCATAAATCCGGATTCAGCGCTTTTTCTTTATTGCTTTTAATCCAGCCTTTTTTCTGCCAACCATACACCCAACCCTGATTCACAGCATCCACAACATACTTACTATCGCTATATACTGTAACCTGGCAAGGCTCTTTTAAACGCTCAAGACCTGAGATAACCGCAAGAATTTCCATTCGATTGTTAGTGGTTAATCGATATCCGCCGGAAAGCTCTAAAGAGTGCTCGCCATAGCGCAAAATCGTGCCATAACCACCGGGTCCGGGATTGCCGGAGCAAGCACCATCAGTAAATAGCGTTACTTGTTTCATATCAG
>JAZSJR010000204.1:0-1512 GCA_045534415.1 Clostridia bacterium | reverse complement strand
TGATTATACTTTGCAGATTGACAGTCGCAATATCAGAAGGGACACAGAGCCTCATGAACTGATGCGAAAAATGCGTGCTTCTTATTATTTAATTGGTGCGCTTTTAGGGCGCTTTTGTAAGGCGAATGTTACCATGCCCGGTGGTTGTGATTTTGGTACAAGACCCATTGACCAGCACATTAAGGGTTTTGAGGCACTAGGTGCAACTGTCCGGCAGGATAGCGGCATTATTGTTGCAGAAGCAGAGAAGCTTACAGGTGCCAGCATTTATTTGGATACTGTTAGCGTGGGTGCAACAATTAATGTCATTTTGGCAGCTGTTATGGCAGAGGGTACAACAACCATTGAAAATGTGGCAAAAGAACCCCACATTGTGGACCTTGCCAATTTCTTAAATGCTATGGGTGCCAACATTAAAGGTGCCGGTACAGATGTTATTCGCGTTACAGGTGTTAAAAAACTGCGTGGTGGCGCTTATTCCATCATACCCGACCAAATTGAAGCAGGTACCTTTATGGTGGCTGCGGCAGCGACTGGTGGCAACGTGCTAGTGAAGAATATTATTCCCAAGCATATGGAATCTGTCAGTGCAAAGCTGATTGAAGTTGGCGCAAAGGTGACAGAGTATGATGACAGCATCCGTGTAGAAGGGGTAAAACCCTTTCGTGGTGTTAAAATTAAAACCTTGCCGTATCCCGGTTTCCCAACAGATATGCAGCCGCAGATTGTGGCGCTTTTATCTGTTGCCGAGGGGAGCAGTATTGTGACCGAGGGTGTTTGGGACAGCCGTTTTCAATATGTGGGTGAGCTTGTGAGAATGGGTGCTAATATTCATGTAGAGGGTAAAACGGCATTCATCACCGGCGTTGACCATTTAGAAGGCGCACCGGTTCGTGCAACCGATTTGCGTGGTGGCGCTGGGGTTATCATTGCAGGACTCATGGCTGAGGGTGTGACAGAAATCACAGACCTTAAGCATGTAGACCGGGGATATGATAAAATTGAAGAAAAATTCAAGGCGCTGGGTGCAGATATCTGCCGTGTGTCTGAATAAAAATAATCTCGCTTTGTGCGTCCATGGCAAAACGATGACGATAAGTATATAAATGGACAGAAAGGTTATGGAATTAAAATGAAAAATTGTAAGATTATGTTAGCCGGTTTTGGTGGTCAGGGCATTTTGTTTGCCGGTAAGGTTTTGGCATATGCCGGTCTTAAAGCTGAAAGAGAAGTTTCATGGCTTCCTTCTTATGGTCCTGAAATGCGTGGTGGAACATGTAACTGTCATGTCGTTGTTTCTGACTCGCCGGTAGGTTCTCCTATTATTCCTAATCCTGATGTTTTAATAGCGATGAACAGACCATCACTTGATAAATTTGAAAAGGACGTAAAACCGGGCGGTTTTATCCCGGTCTGTATCGTTCCACTTATCGAAACCCTCCGGCGCGATATGGGAACCGTAAGTACAAGTCGGAGGCCAAGCGGTCTTAGGAAAGACAATACTAATGGCCA
>JAZSJR010000228.1:0-12964 GCA_045534415.1 Clostridia bacterium | reverse complement strand
TTTAAGCATTTTGTTCATGGTGCTCATACTGGTTCCTCCTCATATTTTATGTGTATATTTAATCTTAATTGATTACTTAAATAGTGCGCTGCCGACTCTGACTAAGGTTGCCCCCTCAGAAATTGCAGCTTCAAAATCGCCACTCATGCCCATAGAAAGGTGCTCCATAGAAACATTAGGCAGTTTAAAACTGTCAATCTTTTCTGACAGTTCTCTTAAACCTGCAAAAATCTTTTTTGTTTCACCTTCGCTGGCAAAGAGCGGTGCCATAGTCATCAAACCCCGGACAGACAGGCTGTCAAATTTTGAAATGGCTTCAAAAATCTTTTCAGCTTCCTCTGCTGAGGCACCGGATTTACTTTCCTCACCGGAGATGTTAAACTGAAACAACACATCCTGACGAATGCCTAAAGCCTGAGCTTTTTTATTGATTTCTTCTGCCAGATGCAAAGAATCAACCGAGTGAATTAACTTAACCTTGCCAATGATATATTTCACCTTGTTTGTCTGCAAGTGACCGATGATATGCCAGCAGGGCTTATCCCCCAGCACTTCATACTTATCTAAAAAAGATTGCACGCGGTTTTCACCCAAATCTAAAACCCCTGCCTGCATAACAGCGGCGGCAGTTTCAGCGTCCACCGTTTTGGTGACAGCAACCAAGGTAACATCTTCCGCCCGTCTGCCCGCCGCTTTTGCTGCACGGTCAATTTTCTCACGAACGGCTTCTATATTAGATACAATATTCATCGAAGCAGTGTTCCCTCCTCATAACTGCTGGCACTGACAACCACTTCATCATATAGCCGGAGCGGATTATTTGTATCCGCAGAGTCTACAATAGCGATATCCTGTGTGTTATACAAAATGTTCACCGGAATAAATTTCATCATTTCATCACGACGGACATAAACGCCGGTAACATCATCCTTTGTCCGCAAGCTTTTAACGCTCAGACGGTATCCGGAAAAACGCTTTTTAATGAACTCTAAATTCACAAAGCGACGTTTGAGCAAAGACTCAACGTGTCGGTTACATTCCAAAATAACTGTGTGGGCACCTTCGTTTTCACCTGACACAAAGAACACCGTGCCGGAAACCAAATCGCCAGATAAGTCATAAAACCGAAGACTTGCTCGGTCACCAGCCCTCAGGGAGCCAACACGTTCCGTCGGCAGAGTCAAAACGATAAAGTAACGGAAATTACGCATGATTTTGCAGGCTGCCGCATCTTCTTTTGCTTCCTGCCCGCGGTCCTGTGCTAAAAATTCTTCCACCTGAGCCGGGGTGAGTCCGGTCATATTATCCGGTGTAATCAGTTCTTCATAGCCATCAACTGTGGATGTGAACTCGCCGGAAATCGGTGCAACCATTCTGTTATGGGCAGCACCAATCTGATTTTCAAGATCTGCCTTTTGCGCTTTAAGTTCCTCCAGCGTGCCACCTGATGTAGTGCCACCCGCTATTTGAGCTTTTTTCTGACAAAGAGCCTCAATGATAAACTGTGTTTCATTGACCGCCGCCAAATCACCGGCTTGACTATTTTCAATCACCAGTGCTGTTTGTTCAGCAATTTTTTGTTCCAAGCGAGAAATATCACCCGAAAAACTCAAAAGATTCGTCTGGTTTGACTCAAGCTGAGCAATTTTCTTTTTTACCTGCTCTAAGCGGCTACGAAGGTCTGTATCCACATTGCCGGAATAAATGGCTGCAACCTCCTGACCCAGCGAAACACGCTCACCCTCTTGCGCAAGGGGTTCAAACATACCTTCAGCCGTGGGTTTTAAAACCGTTTCATATTTCACCACGATTCCCTTGGTGCTGACCATATCCTCCATACTTCCCTGACGCAGGGTTTCAACCTGAACACGAGTTCCAACCATAGAGCGAACCGCATAAATTAGAACCAATATAGCGAAAATCGGTATTAAGATGTTAATCTTGTTCTTCATAAAATTTTATGCTCCGCTTTCTTTTCCATAATGCTGTGATGCATGCGGGTACAGAAAAATAAACACACCAACCCACTATGAAACTATTGTACCACAAAATTCTCTTTTATGCAACGATATCTGCAAAAAAGATGGATTTTTTTTAGATATTTTTTAAAAGAAAAAGAGGCTGTAGAAAAATCTACAACCTCCCCAGTTCCGTAACCGTTAAAACGCCCTTTTGAACCTGAAAAGAAACCCCATATTTGCCGTAATCCAGTTTATAAATTCTGTCATCATCCTGATACGCCGGACGGGGATCCTGCTCTAAAAGGCTGAGCAAAACCTCTCTGTCTGCCGGCTCTACCAGTTCTAAAAGCTCAGGTGGAAAGCACACCTTTAGCTTATAGTCCACAAATGCATCCGCAAAGCCTGAAACTGCCTCAGGATGGCTGTCACTATAGGCAACATAAGGCTTAACATCAAAAATCGGTGTGCCGTTTAGAATATCTGCCCCCGCCACGTGTAGCACATGGCCAAATTCTTTGGTCTTTTCAACCCCCAAAAGTCGCACAGAGGAAAGCCCCAAATTATTGGGCCGATAGGGAGAGCGGGTGGCAAACACACCCATCCGCTTATTGCCGCCCAGCCTCGGGGGTCGCACTGTTGGGCGCCACGGGCTACCTGCGCATTCTGAAAACTGCCAAATGAGCCACAGGTGGGTATATCCCTCTATGCCGGTAAGAGCTTCCGGCTGGCGGAACGCTTCACTAAACACAATGGTAGATTGAAGAGAAGGAACCAAACCGCTTTGGCGGGGAATACCGAATTTATCGTGAAAATCATTATAGATTGTGGCAACCACCTGTAATTCCACATTATCACCGCCATCAGTTAATAGGTTCAAAATCTGCTGCGCCGTGCTTACACAAGGGGCATACAAAGTCTTCCGGCAGGGTGTCAGCCTCTAAGACAAAGCCACAGATTTTGCAAACATGACCTTTTTTACCCTCTGTTTCCGGTTTGGGTTTTACGTTGTTCTGATAGTACGTGTAGGTCATGGTTTCATGGTCTGAAATCACGCGGGATTCTGTAATGCTACAGATGAACATACCGTGGGTGCCCAGGTCAACATACTGCTCAACCTTAAGTGACATAAACGAGTTAATATGCCGGGGCAGAAAAACAAGACCATTATCTGACCGCAGGGGTTCACAACCTGCAAACTTATCTGCCGTTCTGCCGCTTTGGAAACCAAAGGTTTCAAACACACTAAAGGGTGCCTGAACAGAAAGACAGTTCACATTCATTATCCCCGTCTGGCGAATCACGTGGTGGGAATAATTTTCTTTGTTAATGGTAACCGCAATCCGGTTAGGAGAGTTGGTTACCTGGGTAATGGTATTGACAATCAAACCGTTATCTTTTTTGCCATCATTAGAGGTTACAACATACAGGCCATAACCAATGTTAAAGAGTGCCGATAAATCGTTTTTATTGGCGGTTTCACTGTGCTGTGCAATGTAATCACGGCAAAGCTCATCAGCCAAAGCCTCAAGCTGGGCACTGCTAGTTGCATCCAGTGCTGAGAAGATGGTCACTTTACTATTTGCATAGGTAATATTTTTACAAGGCTCAAGCAGTTTCTCCATCACCTTGTTTGCCAAAGGTGCCCAGGAGCCGTTTTCAATGAGACCAATGGTTCTGTTTTTATAACCACGCTCTGTCAGGTGATTGATGAACTCACGCATAAAGGGGAAGATTTCTGCGTTATAGGTGGTGGTGGCAAGCACCAGTTTTCCATAATGGAAAGCATCTTCAACAGCCTCTGCCATATCACACCGTGCCAAATCGTTCACGCAAACCTTTGGGCAGCCTTTTGCCTTTAAAAGCTCAGCCAAAAGCTCAACTGCTTTTTTGGTGTTGCCGTACACAGAGGTATACGCAATCACAATGCCCTCTGTTTCAACGGCATAGGATGACCAGATGTTATATAAATTCAGATAATATCCCAAATTTTCTGTCAGGACAGGACCATGCAGGGGGCAAATGATGCCAATATCAAGCCCTGCTGCCTTTTTCAAAAGGTTTTGTAACTGTGCACCGTATTTACCTACAATGCCGATGTAATAACGGCGAGCCTCGCAAGCCCAGTCTTCTTCTACATCAAGAGCACCGAATTTGCCGAAGCCGTCTGCTGAAAACAGCACCTTATCCGTGCTGTCATAGGTCACAATTACCTCAGGCCAGTGCACCATGGGCGCGGTAACAAAGGTTAAAACGTGCTTGCCTAAAGACAAGGTATCACCCTCGCCCACAACAATGCGGCGGTCTTCATAGTCTGTTCCAAAGAACTGCTGCATCATCTTAAAAGATTTTGCGCCGGAAACAATCTGCGCATCAGGATACACCCGCATAAAGTTTGCAATATTTGCCGAATGGTCAGGCTCCATATGCTGAACAATCAAGTAGTCCGGCTGACGGCCTGACAGCACCGCTTCTAAATTATCCAACCATTCGTGGGTGAAGCGGGCATCAACCGTATCCATTACAGCAATTTTTTCATCTATAATCACATAAGAGTTATATGACATTCCGTTAGGCACGTCATATTGCCCTTCAAACAAATCAACTTCGTGGTCATTGACACCAACGTATAAGATATCCTTTGTAATTTTCATGTTTCTCCCTCACTTTATTTCGTCATAGTCTTATTGTACCATAAGTAAAAACCCATGTCAATTTCCATCTTATTCTTTCCTGAATTAGCATAAAAAATCCCCGGCGCCAAGCACCGGGGAAAATCTTATTAAACCATTGTATGTGGGTCAAGCACCTTATTTAGTTCTTCTTCCGTCATAATGTTTTCTTCCAAAAGCACCTGACGGATGTATTTGTTTTCTTTCATAGCTTGTTTCGCAAGGCATGATGCCTTGGTGTATCCAATATGGGGACACAGCGCTGTAATAGTACCCATGCTCCACTCTACGTCGTTAGCGCAGCTTTCGCGATTCACCGTGATGGTTTCAATGCATTCTCTTGCAAAAACCTCCACGCCGTTTGTCAGGGTTTCTAAGGACTCAAACAGACAGTGGAAAATAATCGGCTCAAAAGCGTTCAGTTCCAACTGTCCGGATTCTACTGCCAAGGTAATGGTGGTATCATTACCAATGATGTTAAAAGCAATCTGGCTGACCACCTCAGGAATAACCGGGTTAATTTTACCGGGCATAATGGAAGAACCATTCTGCTTCGGCTCTAAATTAATTTCGCCAAAACCAGTTCTAGGACCGGATGACATCAGGCGCAGGTCATTGGCAATTTTAGAAAGATTTGAAGCGCAAGATTTAATAATGCCCGAAACAATAATAAAGCAATCAAGGTTCTGCGTTGCATCAATCAGGTCATCTGCCTGAGTTAATTCTAAACCTGTTACTTTTGAGATGTTGGGAACAATCTCACGTATGTACTGGGGGTCAGCGGTAATGCCGGTACCAATTGCAGTGCCGCCCATATTGAGAACTGAAAGTTCACTGATAGCTGTGTCAAACCGCTTTCTATCACGCAAGATAGCATTAGCAAAGGCAGTAAACACCTGACCAAAGCTGACAGGAACCGCATCCTGCATCTCTGTGCGACCCATTTTGATAACATCTTTATATTCTTCTGCCTTTTTCATAAAAGCATCATATAAATGTTCCAGCTGCACAATAGCTTTTTGCAGCATGCGAATCACAGCAATTTTCCCCGCTGTGGGATACACATCATTAGTGGATTGACCGCAGTTTACATGGTCATTGGGATGCACCATCTGATAATTACCTTTTGTACCGCCCAAAAGCTCAATGGCACGATTTGCCACAACCTCATTGGCATTCATGTTAAGAGAGGTGCCCGCACCACCCTGAATGGTATCAACAATAAAATTATCTACATATTTACCGCTTAAAATATCGTCACAGGCAGATACAATCACATCAGCAATGCTTTCATCCAATGCACCTGCATCCCGGTTAGCTTTTGCAGCCGCTTTTTTAACCTCAATAATACTTCTGACAAATTCGGGATGTACCCGTCTGCCGGTAATTTTAAAATTTTCCATTGCACGCAAGCTCTGAACGCCATAATACGCCTGGGCAGGAACCTGCTTTGTGCCGACAGAATCCTGTTCTTCTCTAAAACGTAACATACTACAACCTCCAAAAATACTTTTTACGCATTGATTATATATGATAACTATGATATAATCAAATACATATTACAATATAATTCTTATAGTTTTAAAGTTATAAGGAGATGCGACATATGTTTCGGAATAAAGAATACGTTTTGGCGGTTTATCAGGAAAAAAGTTTTTCAAAGGCAGCCGGACGCCTGTATATCTCACAGCCCTCATTAAGCGCATCCATCAAGCGGATTGAAGATAAGCTTGGCACCCCTATTTTTGACCGTTCCACCCAGCCTGTTACCCTAACGGAAATCGGCGAGGAATACGTTCGCTATGCCATAGAAATGCAGGAGAAGGAGCAGGCCTTTGACCGCTATGTATCTGACCACACTCAGCTTTTAGCCGGCACGGTTCGCTTAGGCGGCAGTTCCCTTTTCTCCTCTTTCATTCTCCCCTCCATGATTATGGATTTTGCCGAAAAATATCCCCGGATTCATTTTGAAATCACCGAAGACAACACAAAAAATCTAATGGAAAAGTTAAGCCGCGGTGAGCTTGATCTGGTGGTAGACAACGCCATTGTAAACGACGAAAACATTTTGTCTCAAATTTATACCACCGAGCAACTAATGCTGGCAGTTCCTTCTCATTTAACCGTGAACAAAAAGCTTGCAGATTACGCCTTGACAGCACAGGATATTAAGTCAGACAAACACCTCTCCTCTGACTCCTATGTTGATATTTCTTCTTTTGCAAAAGAGGATTTTATCTTCTTAAATCCTGAAAATGACACCGGCAAGCGCGCAAACCGCATCTTTAAAAAATACGGTTTAAAGCCTCAGGTTATGTATTACTTAGACCAACAGGTAACCTCTTACAACATTGCAGGCTACGGTCTTGGCATAGCCTTTGTCAGTGACACATTGGTTAAATACATAGGCGAAGAGCCTTCCCTTAAATATTACAAAATGGCAGACAGTGAAATGACACGAAACATTTATTTCTACTATAAAAATAACCACTACCTATCCCTTGCCTGCCAAAAGTTTTTAGAATTTACCTTGGAAAAGAAACGAAAGGCGTAATAATAAAAACATACAAAAAGGCTGAACGACTTTTGTCGCTCAGCCTTTTTTATATGTACATTATTCTGCAATATATTTCGCTGTGAACTCACCCAGTTTAGCATCTGAAAGCTCCGGCATTTCGGTTTTATAAAGTGACCATTTTTCTGTGTGGCAAATGGTAGCACCCGGAGCAACGGTCTGTAGTTCACTGAGGCTTTCTATTTCTAAAAACATGGGATTTGTGTAGGTTTCAAAGGACATACCACCATCAGGATAGTTACCACCCAAATTAGGCTCAAACTGTTTTAAGAACATTTCACCATGATTAAAATACATAGCAAAGCCGTGCTCACTGTTAATACCGAATTTAATGTTGCACGTTGCCGCACTGTCCTGCTTTAAGAGAATATATTTCTTAAGCCATGTAAGACGGCTATCATCCATCTCCACATAGTCCCAGAATGCCATATTGCGATTGGGCAAACAAGCTGTCTTCGATACCGGCTGAGGCACGACCTCTGTACCGCCCGGTGACATTACCGTAATGGGCCAAAGTGCTAAGGTCACATCCCACGCGCCGTGATTTGTCAGATAATGCTTCACCGTTACATCAGATGAACCCTCTGCTAACGAAATATCAAAAGCATACTGATATTGATTCCATTTCTGTACAGGTGGCACAAAAACAGCACCATTTTCTGTTAGTTCTACCGCCACCGGGTCGTTATCAGGGTAATAGGTTCTGGGATTGATTTCAGGGCTTGTCCAAAGTCTGTGACCACCGTAAATATACCATGTAGCACCCTCACCATAAACCTTGTCAAAGGCCTCGCCGCCCTCGCAAAAACTCCTGTCTTTATTTTCATAAAACATATTTTCGCCATCTATAAAAGAATAACGAATAATACGGGGACCGAAATCGGTTGTCACCACCAAACGTACAATGCCGTTTGAAATTTCAAGGCACTTGCCGTAGCCGTCATATTGAATCTCTTTTTTTGTAATCATTTGTCTGCCTCCTGCTCCATCATTCTATGTAAATATTCTATATCGTTAATCAAAATACCGTCAACATCTTCTGCAAGAATGGTTTTTAGTCCCTCTTCCGGTGGCTCCCCGGCATCAAAGCCGTCATAGTTACCGGACATTATCCAAAGCTTTTTACCGGCATTTCCCACCGCACGAACATTTTCCTCTGTCATCCATTTTTCCCACAAACGAATATAGTCCACACCCGCCTCAGAGAAAGCTTTAATGTCTTCCTGCTTGGGCATAAACGCAAGGATCTTAAGCCCCGGCTTGTAGCCTCTGATAAGAGAAACACTGTCTAAACTCTGCACGCCGAACACAACCTTATCCAGATAGTTATGTTCATCCAGGCAGGTCAGTAATGCCGGAACATCCTCCGGCTCTTTAATGTGAAGAAGCAGCGGTGCTAACCCGCAGGTAATATAGTCTGTCAAAAGGTGCGCCGGAAACTCTCTGTTGCTTTTATGCCTCAGTGCTAAAAATTCCTCTGCTGTCATATCGGAAACTTCTCCATCCACACCAAACACACGGTTTACGTTCTTGTCGTGGGTGATAGCAATTTGCTTATCTTGCGTAAAGCGGACATCAATCTCCACCATATCAGCACCATTTTTTAAGGCATATTTTGCAGATATAATGTTTGTTCAGGATACAGCGATGGTCCACTTCTGTGTGCAATTTTGAGCATAATAACACCTCAATTTTAAAAAGAGGGATTAAATCCGTGATGGTGGGCATCCATACTGCCGCAAAGACCCCATTCGTGAATAGCTTTACGCATACCCTCAAAGCGTTTTGCCCACTGATAAGGCATAGGCAGGAATGAAACTGTACCAAAGTCCCAGGTGATGCCCGCAGACTGGCTCATGGTGTAAAGCTTCATGCCTTTCTTTCTAGCCGCTATGGCCTCACTGGTAAAGTAAGGACCGGGGCCGGCAAAGGCAAGAGAATAGTCATCGCAAGCTGTCCACACATCTCCCAGTTTTTTATTGTCAAACATTTCAAAGGTGGATTCTAAGGTAATATCTGAGGGCAGGTTTTCAATCAGGCGGATTCTTGCTTCTTCAGGTTGGAAACCCCAGTTATAGATCCAAAGCACAATGTCAGCATCGGGTTTAACATTGCGGATAACCTTTTTCACCAATTCAACCCAGCGAGGCAAATCCTCACAGGGATACCAACCCGGCCAGAACTTACCATCCGGCAGGTCAGCAGTATATTCATCCCAGCTGCGGAATTTGGAAACGTGGGGGTCGTTTGAATTAAACTCAACAACCTCACCCACCATGGTCACGCCCTTAAAACCGGGGAATTTACGGAAAAGTTCGCCATAGATACTGTCGTAAAATTCTTCAGCACCCGGCTCATCAGGATGCATACCGCTCTGCATAAAGCTGTTCTTTTTTCATTACCTGATCCCCCATTATTCAAAGTAAGATTTTAAGAAATCTGCAACGGTGCCGTCATACTCAGCTTCACACATATAGTAAAAACCAAGCTGATTGCCCACCAGGTAGTTCATATAAATTTTGCCGTTCCAATCACACATATCAATGTCTGAATTGTTGATGTTAAAACCTGTACCGGTAATCTGCTCTAAAAGCTCCTCTGTTAAATCTGCCGCATGGGGAGAGATTTTTCTGTCATCTTCATCCGGCATTAAAATGGGATTATAGTAACCCACATACCAATCCTTAAAGTCCTTAGTACGGAAGATGTAATTGGTGTAATGCTGGCACGGCAGCTCGGTAACGGAGATAACATAATACCAACCCTCAGAATACCGCATCCAGGGACCGCCGTTATAACGCTCCTTAGAAAAGGCACATTCATTATAGTCCATAAAGGTCCACTCTTTTAAATCCGGAGATTTGGCAAAGAAGAAGGTGAACTTAACGCCCACATATTCTGCCGGATCGCTTGCCTCCATTAAAAGCACATATCCATCAGGGCCTTTGGTCAGAGCGGTATTATAGTAAACCCAACCGGGATTAGAAAGCAGAACACGGTTTGACCAGGTTTTTAAATCTTTACTTTCATACACGCGAATGGTACCGCGGTCCTTCATATCAACACCGGTAACATAGATAGTGTCATCTTCTACATACGCCGCATGAAAATAGCTGTCATCTGCAAAGGTAGAGATGATTTCACCGGTTTCCACATCACGGATACCTGCATAACGACGAATGGTGCTATCTGTGCCGTTTAAGGGGTCAACAAGCTCCATACGCATAAGTCTGCCCTTCCACACAAAGGGGGTCATTTCACCGTTGGGGCTGCAAGCACCCAGCTTGCGGATTTTCGGGTAGCCGTTTTTCATCACAGTTGTTGCATCATAATTAAATTCAGCCATGATAATTCCTCCAATTTTTTCTCAAATTCCAAAAAGGGTGTAACGAGCAAGGCTCTTGCCCGTTACACCACTACACAGTTTTAAATTAGAAGTTGATAATTGCAAAACCTGCTGCCGGAATGGTAGCTTTAAAGGTTAAATCATCAACCTTTTCAAGACAGATAGATCCCATGGTTTCCTTTAAAACGTGAGGAATTGTTTTTTCTTTAAAGGTAATGGTTACTTCTTTATCTGCTTCACGGTGGATAATGTTACCCTTTAAGAGGTTTCTTTCCAAACCGTCATTATTAAAGATGGAAAGGTAACGTTTGCCGTTTTCATCGGTAGAAACCAGCCAGCAGAGCTCGTCTACGTGACAAGGCATAATCTCTTTGATGAGCTTCTTAAGTTCAGCTTCAAGCTTTTTAAGGTCGGCGCTTTCAAGAACTTTTAAGCCACTGCCTGCTTTCTTCTTTGCAAATTCACCAGTGGGTGTTGCATCAATTAAATATGCATACTGTGCAAAGGTTTCATCAGAGCTATCCGCATAGATGATATCAAATACATCAGGCAGATGAGAGTTTGTAATGGTGTGGCTCTCGTTACCGATAGGGCTTTTTTCAAGGTAAGCAAGCTTTAAGAGCTCTTCAATGTGACCGTAATATGCTTTTTCAGCATCAGAAAGTTTAACACGAAGATAGGTTTCACGAGGCTTGCCAAATTCATATTCATCCCAAATTTCGGGGATTTCCATACAAGCATAGTCTGTAGGCAGAACAATTGCAAAGGGAACAGTTGCTTTCACGCCCTGGAAGTCTAAAGCTGTGTTAATAAAGTCTTTCTTAACACGGCCGTAATCAGACAGGGAAAAGTCCTGCATGTCTGTATAACTGCAGTTTAAGCCCCATTCTTCTGAGAAGTAGTCCGCACCGGACATAAGAGCATAATAGTAAATTCTATTCTGCAGCATACGGGAAGAACCACCGTTTTCACCAAATGTAGTGAAGTCATCACCGTGCTGTTCCTGAGAGAGATACCATTCGTTAGACTTGTCGCTGTTAAAGCAGGGCATGCAGTAATAAGGCGTACCACTGTCACGCACTTCACGCCAGCATTCATAATATGTACCCCAGGTTTTGCCGCTTGCCTTTGCCATACCACGGGCAAGAGCAACCTGCTGGCGCATTAAAGGAATCTGACAACCAACTTCGGGCATAAAGGTATGCATGCCTAATTCATCCTGCAGCTTAGTTGCCATCATATAGCTGTCACAGGGCAAAATTCTGCCTTGAACATCAGCCATTCTGCGGCGGAACAAATCTTTAATTTCTTCAATGTATTCTGCCGGGGTTTCTGCATATTTCATTGTTGCATAAGTCTCGGGTCTGTCCTGAGAAAAGCCATAAAGAACTGCACCGTCTTCTATATTTGTTTTCTTAGCGCGTACTTTATCACGAAGAGCCTCTACATCATAGGGGCCGTGGCTGCCATCCATTACGCGGAGAATGGTCTGCCAGTCAGCGTTACGGCGGTTAGACGCACTCTCGTGGAGCTGGAAGCCTAAGAACCAATCTCCTAAAATATCAATATATTCCTGAATTAGTTCACGGTCAAAATTATAATTATGCCAGGTGATACCGCCGGCAATTCTGTCAACATAGAAAGGGATTTTGCCTTCTTTAATCAGAGTGTGAAGCCTAGAACCCTTTGCCGCATAGTTATTAAATTTGCGTTCTCCGGGAACGGAAAAAGCATGTTGAATTTTAAAACCTGTGTCTTTGTTTAATAAGCCGTTTTTCTCAAGGCCTACGAAACAATCTTCATTGTAAACGTGAAAAAATTTCATAATAAACCTCTCTTTTTACAAAAATTTTGTCCATCAAGCGTATGATATCATAAAAAAAACTAAAATGCAATAGAAAAATAACAAAAGACTGTGACAAATCGGTTATATTTTCCAACCTGTCACAGCCTGGGTTTAAAACGTTTTAGTCTTCTGCTACAATTTCATCAGTAGAAGCATAATAATTACAGGTCCTGTACTGCGTAATCGGCAGAACAATGTATGCATCAATGTAGTCTGGCTCCCGCATCTGTCGGGGCAAAAGATACATCAATCCTGCAACCGGTATCTGTGTAGGTGGTTGTGTAAGTTAAGGTGCCGTATTTGGGCACTTTAACAGCATCCTCACCCTCACCTATGCTCTCTGTTGCAAGACCGAGTGGCTGGGTGATGGTGTAACCCCGGTCATTCATCAAGTCGGATCGTAGCCATGTCGTTCTGTGAGCCAAGGGGTTGGCCATTAGTATTGTCTTCCTAAGACCGCTTGGCCTCCGACTTTATTTGGGCACTTTAACAGCATCCTCACCCTCACCTATGCTCTCTGTTGCAAGACCGAGTGGCTGGGTGATGGTGTAACCCCGGTCATTCATC
>JAZSJR010000037.1:0-12669 GCA_045534415.1 Clostridia bacterium | reverse complement strand
ACGAACAACCTCGTCCCCCGGACGAAGGTGCAGGTGATAGGTGTTAGACAGTGTCACCTGACAGCCAATGTTTTTTAAATCTTCAGCCGCTAAGCCCCCTTTAATGGCGGCAGCGGTTGCCACGTTCATAAAAACAGGGGTCTGTATGTCACCATGAACTGTTGAAAATGTTCCCAGGCGTGCTTTGTTTTCGGTTGTGTGAATTTTAAACACGGGATAAAAACTCCAATCTAAAATATTAATATGGGATTAAAAAATGTAGGGGTGGAGCATATCTCCACCCCTGATGTTTTTCAAAAAGATATGTATTATTCTTTCTCTTTTGCACTTTCTTCCATAATCTTTTTAGCAATATGGTCAGGTGCCTGTTCATAAGCACGGAAGACTAAGGAATAGTTGCCACGGCCCTGGGTGATGGAACGCAAATCAGTTGAGAATTTTGCCATTTCAGCCATAGGTACATCTGCTGTAATGGTAACGGTGCCGTCAGACTGCGGGTCGCTGCCAAGCACTCTGCCGCGGCGTTTGTTAATGTCACCCATCACGTCACCCATATCTGCGTTAGGCAGGTTTACGGTTAATGTGCCGCTGGGCTCTAAGAGCACCGGAGAAGCCTGTGCAAGGCCGGCTTTATAAGCCAGGTGTGCTGCCATGTTAAACGCCATTTCAGAAGAGTCAACACTGTGATATGAACCATCATATAAGGTGGCTTTTAAACCAACAACAGGGTAGCCAGCTAATACGCCGTGAGCCATACTTTCTTTTAAGCCTTTTTCAACCGCGGGGAAGAAGTTCTTGGGAACTGCACCGCCAAAGACTTTTTCTTCAAACACAAGCTCTAAAGAATCGGTGGGTTCAAATTCAATCCAAACGTGGCCATACTGACCATGACCGCCGGATTGCTTTTTATGTTTGCCTTCTGCCTTAACAGCTTTGCGGATGGTTTCACGGTAAGGCACTTTAGGCTCTTTTAAATCAACATCAATGTTGTATTTTGCTTTTAATTTGCTGATGATAACCTCGATATGCTGCTCGCCCACACCGGAGAGAATCTGCTCTTTTGTTTCAGTGTTATGCTTTAAAGCAATGGTCTTATCTTCTTCCATCATCTTAGCAAGGCTGGCACTAATTTTTTCTTCATCGCCCTTTGCTTTAGGCATAATTGCCATGCTTGCAACAGGTTTGGGGAACTCAAGTGCTTCAAACATAACCTGTGCAGATTTATCACAAAGGCTATCACCAGTTGCGGTGATGGTCAGCTTGGGAACGGCACCAATGTCGCCGGCAATGAGCTTATCAACTTCAATCTGCTTTTTGCCACGCATCATATAAATGCGGCCGATTTTTTCTTCGGCTTTCTTATTTGCATTAAACACAGTGGTGTCTTTTTTCAAAGTGCCGCGGTATACACGCACGAAAGACAGTCTGCCGATAAAGGGGTCAGCAATGGTTTTAAAGCACTGGAGAGCTAAAGGCGCATCAGGGTCGCACTCAATTTCCACAGGTTCACCGGATGCATCTTCAGCCAGTTTTGTCACCTTGTGCGGGCCTGCTGTGTATTTCATAATCGCATCCATAAGTAGCTGTGTACCCTGATTTTTAATGGCGCTACCGCAAAGAACAGGCACAATCTGGCGGTTACGGGTGCCGTATTTTAAACCGTCATAAATTTCTTCCGACGTAAATTCGATGCCGTCAAAATATTTTGTCATTAAATCATCATCGGTTTCGGCAACGGCTTCCATAATCATTTCGCGAACCGGAGCAATTTCATCATCCATGCCGTCAGGAACTGGGCCATCAATACGTTTGTCGCCCTCCCAACGTCTTGATGTCATATCCACAACGTTTACAAAACCGTCAATCTTGTCACCGTTTTTAATGGGCACTAAGCAGGGGGCGATGCATTTGCCGAATGTATCTTTAAGTTCAGTTAAAACCTTTTGATAATCAGATTTTTCATCATCTAGTTTATTGATAAAAATCATCATGGGGATTTTTTTCTTTTCGCACATTGCCCAGGCTTTTTCGGCACCGACGCTCACGCCGGACTTACCACTGATGACCAACACAGCGCAATCAGCTGCAGACAGAGCTTCAATCTGCTCACCGACAAAGTCAAAATATCCCGGCGTGTCAATTAAGTTAATTTTCACTTCACGCCATTCTAAAGGCAAAGTAGACGCACTAATGGAGCAAAGACGTTTGATTTCCTCAGGATCGTAATCGCTGACGGTGTTACCGGATGCGATATTTCCCAATCTGTCAGTGGCGCCGGAGGCGAACAGCAAAGCCTCTGCTAATGAGGTTTTACCTGCACGTCCATGTCCTAAGAGCACAATGTTTCTGAGTTTTGCTACCGGATAGTCTTTCATTCAATTTCCCTCCATGTTCTCATGCAAAAAAGCACAAATTTTATTTCATGTCCACGATTTCATCAGAGAAACAATGGACAAATTTACATTGCTTAAGTCTAATGAAGAAGCCGACGTTCGGCGGAGAATTATGGAAATTGGGTCTACCTTATGCGAATATTCAATTATAAAACGTACAATATTATAAAACTTATACTATATATACCACCTAAATTTTTATTTTAATCAGTATTTTGAATTTTTTTCAAAAGAATTTCTTTTTGGTTTTTTGCCGGGTCATCCAGTACAAGATTTAAAGCCAGAGAGAGCTTTTCGCCGATTTCTTTTCCGCGATAGCCAAGGCTGATTAAATCAGCGCCGCCTATAGCAAGGTCAGCGATAGTCAAGGCATCATCGTCATCACAGATTTCGGCATATAAGTTCATAGCAAGGCTTAAATTTTCAAGCCGCTCCTTTTGGTGCGTCTTGCTTTGACCAAGGCAATCTGCTTTTTGCAAAGCAATTAAATCCGGGAAAACATCTTTCCCCACAACGCTCATGGCCCGGCGGACGCTTTTTTTGGTGAGGGCAAACCGCCTATCGTGCTCACGGATGAGGAGCAGCGCCCGATCCTTTGTTTTATTATCAAACCGCAGGCGGGTAAAAATGTCACGGCTAAGGGCTTCGCTGACGGCACCGTGACCGATGAAATGGTCAATGCCATTTTCGTCTGTGGTCTTCTTTTTTGGTTTGCCAATGTCGTGAAGCAGTGCTGAAAGGCGCAGCGTTATTGTTTTTGGCACATTTTCGGTTGCCACAAGGGAGTGGTCACCCACATTGTACATATGATAGGGGTGATTTTGCGCTGTATGAAAGCAACAATCAAGCTCCGGCAAAATAAATTTTAAAATGCCGGTTTCAAATAAAACCCTGATGGCAGCCGGTCTGTCAGAGAGCAGGGTTTTGACAAGTTCATCACGAATCCGCTCGCCGCTGATGGCAGAAATCAAATGAGCAAGTTCACTCATAGCGGTGAGAATTTCACTGTCAATGGTAAAGCCGGTTTGAGCAGAAAAACGGACGGCACGAAGCATACGCAGGGCATCTTCATCAAAGCGGCGCAGAGGGTCCCCCACGCAGCGAATGAGCTTCTTTTTAATATCTTCCCTGCCGCCGAATGGGTCACAAAGACCGGTTTCGGGGTGATATGCCATTGCGTTCATGGTAAAATCCCGGCGGGATAAATCTTCACAAATATCTTCTGTAAAGGTTACTGCTTCGGGACTCCGGTGGTTTTCATATGCGCCATCTACCCGAAAGGTGGTTACCTCATATGGCGTTTTGCCTAAAAGTACCGTCACAGTGCCGTGCTGTAACCCTGTAGGAATGGTTTTATCAAAACAGCGGATGATATCCTCGGGTGGTGCTGAGGTGGTAATGTCCCAATCCTGAGGTGTTTTACCTAAAAACATGTCACGAACACAGCCGCCTACGGCGTATGCCATAAATCCGTTTTGGTTTAAAGTTTTTAAAATATATAAAACATCTTCCGGCAGAATCCAGTTCATAAAAAAACCTCCTACTGATTTAATTATAATTTTTTTTAGAAAGGCTGTCAATAGTCCTCAGCCTGATTCAAAAATTCTGTGTGATTTTTACAAAATACTCATAAAAAATGTGTTTAAAATATCTTGGAAAACATCTACGTTGTGGCGAGAACATAATAGAAAAGTTGGTATTAAGAGAAGCTTTTATATAGTTTTAAAGTTATAGGGAATATAATGTATAAAATACTTTACAATCGGGGCGGGAAGGGGTATAATAGTGGTGTTGCAAGTGTTTTTGCTCTATACAGTTGACAATAATTTTATTGGAGAGAGAATATGGACAAGACAACAAAATTTTTAAAAAATCCTATTGTTGTGGCAATTGGCGCTCTTTTGTGCTGTGCCCTCTGGGGCAGTGCCACGCCTTTTATCAAAACAGGCTATCGGCTGATTTTGCAGGCTGAAAAGCCAGATGTTCCATCCACAATCCTGTTTGCCGGTTGCTGATTTTTTCTGGCAGGTTTTCTCACAGTGCTCATCTACAGCATTGCCCGCAGAAAACTTTTATTGCCTAAAAAAGAGAATGTGGGACGAATCGCATTTTTAAGTATTTTTCAAACCATTCTGCAGTATACATTTTTCTACATTGGTCTTGTCAACACATCCGGAGTAAAAGGCACGGTTCTTTCGGCATCCAATGCTTTTTTCTGCCTTTTGATTGCAAGCCTCATCTTCCGGCAGGAAAAGCTCACTTTTAAGGAAATTTTTGCCTGCATTTTAGGTTTTGTGGGTATTATTCTGGTAAATTTAAATGGTCTTGACTTTACTATGAATTTATTAGGCGATGGCTTTGTTATTTTCTCTGCCATCAGTGCGGCAACAGCATCGGTGCTTGTGAAGCGGTTTGGTCAGCATGAAGATGCAGTGGTGCTTTCCGGTTATCAGTTTTTAATTGGTGGCGTTGTGCTGATTGCAGTTGGTCTTGTGTCTGGTGGCGTGATGACCTTGGCAAGTGCCCAGGGCGTTTTGGTGCTTGTGTACCTTGCCTTTCTTTCCGCCCTTGCTTTTGCTTTGTGGGGTGTTCTGCTGACATATAACCCTGTTTCCCGGGTAACGATTTATCACTTTATGGTTCCCGTATTCGGCGTTATTTTATCTAAGCTGATGCTGACGGAACAAAGCCAGGTTTCAACCTTAAATCTCTTGCTTACGCTCCTGCTGGTTTGTGCAGGTATTATTTTATTAAATTTCAAAAAAGAGGCGAAAACGAATGGATAGACAAAGCTTTGAGGCAAAACTTACCCGGTATGTGGAAGAAAACACTCCGGCAATGTTTACGGTTTTAAAAGACTTGTGTGGCATTCCGGCGCCCACGCATCATGAACACAAGCGCGCAGAATATTGCAAGGCGTGGCTTGAAAAGACAGGTGCCCAAGGGGTTTATATTGATGATGCACTCAATGTTATTTTCCCTTTAAACTGTGAAAAAAGTGATGAACTGACGGTTTTTGTAGCTCATACAGACACCGTATTTCCGGATTTAGAGCCTCTGCCTTATCGTGAGGATGAGGAAAATATCTATTGCCCTGGTGTGGGAGATGATACCATCAGCGTGGTGGTTCTCATGTTTATGGCAAAATTCTTCATTGAAAACAATTTAAACCCTGAAAAAGGCATTCTGTTTGTCTGCAACTCCTGTGAGGAGGGACTTGGAAATTTAAAAGGCACAAGGCAGCTCTTTAAGGATTTTGCGGGCCGCATTAAAGAGTTTATTAGTTTTGACAGTAATTTAAATGCAGTCAGCGACCGTTGTGCCGGCTCTCACCGTTATGAGGTTGAGGTTATCACCGAGGGTGACCATTCTTTTCAGGCATTTGGAAAACCCAATGCTAACGCCATTTTGGGTGAAATGATTGCAAACATCTATAAGCTAACAGTTCCCCAAAAAGAGGGGACTAAAACCACTTATAATGTAGGCACTATTTCCGGTGGCACTTCTGTTAATACCATTGCGCAGAGTGCCAAAATGCTTTGTGAATACCGTTCTGATGATAAAGACTGCTTGGCTGAAATGAAAGAAAGGTTTGAAGCCATTTTTGAAGCGGCACGAAAAGAAGGTGTAACGGTGGAAGTTACACAGGTCGGAGACAGACCTTGCAGTGATATTGCGCCGGAGAAAATTGAGGCATTAAAAGCAAAAATTGGTCCGGTGATTGAAAGCGTGATTGGTGAGCCGGTCATATACAAATGTTCATCCACTGATTGCAACATTCCGCTTTCCATAGGCATTTCAGCGCTGGCCATAGGTGTTAATATCCATTATGGCGTACATACAAGAGAAGAATATTTAGTTAAAAAAACAGTCCCGGTTGGCCTTAACGTTGCCATTCGGGTATCTACAACATTAGGGGAGGTAATTAAGTAATAAAATTTACAGCAGCAGGGGATATGATTATCCAACAGAGAATTTTTCCTGAGTACAAAGGCTTTAGCGAACTGGGTGACTTCATCCGTCAGGGTGACGCACGTTTCTTTAACTTGGAAACGACCCTGAACCACGAGGGTGAAACCTGTGCATCACAGTTTTCCGGCGGTACATACATCCATACCAATCCGGAGGTGCTTGATGATATTAAAGGCTATGGCTTTAATATGACAAGCTTTAACAACAACCACGTGCTTGACTTTTCTTATGGCGGTCTTGAAAAGACTTTAGAGGCTGTTAACAAAAGCGGTTTGGTGCATGCAGGTGTAGGTCATAATCTGGCAGAGGCATCAGCCCCCAGATATTTGGAAACCCCCAATGGCCGTGTGGCACTGATTGCGGTTAACTCTACCTTTGACGCACCTATGATGGCAGGGGAACAGAGCCCCCGCGTGCCCGGCAGACCGGGTATTAACGGTCTTAGAGTTTCAAGCCGTGTTGAGCTTCCTAAAGAAGACCTTGAAATTATTAAGAGAATCGCAAAAGAAACAAATATCAATGCATCCCGTGAAATTGTCCGTAAGGAAGGCTACTATGCTGAACTGGCTGACAACGAGGCAGAGTTTGGTCCTTTAAAATTTACTGAGGGTGAAAAGGCACGGTACATTATGGAAGTAAACCCTGCTGATATTGCCCGTGTGGATAAAGCCATTTACGAAGCACAGCTTCAGGCTGATTATATTATGATTTCTGTTCACTCTCACCAGCTTTCCGGCGATGCAAAAGAAAACCCCTCAGACTTTCTGCAAGATTTTGCACATCATTGTATTGATATGGGTGCTCACGCGGTTGTAGGCCACGGTCCTCATCTTCTGCGTCCCATTGAAGTGTATAAAGATTGCCCCATTTTCTATTCATTGGGCGATTTTGTGCTGCAGCTTTACAGCATTGAGCTGGCACCGGATGATTTTTTCATTAAGCATGGTTTAACCTGTCAGTCAACCGTTCACGAGCTTTTAAAAACACGTTCCAAGAACTTTACCGTGGGTCTGATGACGGATCCCAAAATGTTTCGCAGCGTGATTCCCTATTGGGAAACCGATGAAAACAACAAGCTCACTAAGCTGACCTTAATGCCTGTTGAAATGAAGATGGATGGACACAAGTCTGAAAATGGCTTGCCGCGTCGTAGCTATAACCCCGAAATTTTTGAATACATCAAGAATATGAGTGAACCTTTTGGCACAAAAATGGAATTGGATGCTGACGGTTTAATCAGCTGTACTTGGTAGAAAGAACAAGGTGAAAAAATGAGAGTTGCATTTTATGAAAAAGAAATCACACCGCCACTTGGTTGTTCTATCCCTGGTTATTTTAACGAGCGTTTAGGCTCTGATGTAAAAGATCGCCTGTACGCTAAAAGTATGGTAGTAGAGCAGAATGGCGTAGCATTTGGTATTGTTTCGGTTGAGGGATGCGGCATTACAGCCGCGTTTCGTGATGCAGTTGCGAAACGTGTTGAAGCCTTTACAGGCATCCGCGAAGAAAATCTGATGGTTTCTTTTGTACATACTCATACCGGTATTCCCAGAATGAGCGTTCCGCCTAAAAGTGAAATTGCTCAGGATGCCGAAAAAGGCTATTTTGATGTGGTTACCCGCCTGATTGCAGATTGTGTCACTTTGGCATATAAACGCCTTTCTGACAGCGACCTGTTCTTTGGTCAAGGTGAGGTTTACGGCATTTCTTTCTGCCGTGATTATTATATGAAAAACGGCACGCCCAGAACCAACCCAGAAAGAGGCAGTAGCGATATTGAAGCTCCTTTAGCTGAAATTGACCCATCACTTCCTGTTTTGTTTGTTCGTGATAAAGCGGGCAACCCCAAAGGCGCACTCATTAACTTCGGCTGCCATTCTGACTGTGTCAGTGGCACAGAATATACCGGTGACTTTTCTGCCATTATGGCAAAAGAACTGAAAAAACAGTATGGTGATGAGTTTGTAACCGTCTTCATCATGGGACCTGCCGGCAATGTAAACCATTTTGATGTAACCCGTGAATCTGACCCGGATGACCATTACATTATGATGGGTAAAACCTTAGCCGGTGAGGCGATTAAAACCATTGCGCAGGCAAAACCGGTTACGGAGGATGTTCTTTCGGTGTCCGGCAAATGGATGACCCTTCCCAGCTGTGAAATTTCTGAAGAAGCCATTAAAAACGCTGAGCACATTGTGGCAACCATTAAACCCATTGAGGGTGTTAAAATTGATGCCTCCGGTGCATCAGACCAGGATCAGTATAATCTGAGTATGGCAAAATCCCTCTTGAATGCAGCCAAAGGTCCCAAGAGCTATGATGTGCTGATTCAGGCTGTGAGAATGGGTGATGTGGTGCTTTATTCCATGCCCGGCGAACCCTATCTGCAATACGGTCTTGCGCTTAAGATGAAATCCCCCACAGATAAGTGCTTTATTACCACTTACACAAACTGCACGGTAGGCTACATTCCCACCGTGGATGTATTAGAGTATGACAGCATTTATTCTGCTCGGGTGGGTGCTAACAACCTTTGCCGCGAAGCAGGCAATATTTTGGTTGATAATTTGGCAGAAATGGCAGAATCTATCTTTTGATTGGTAAAAAAAAAGACCACAGCAATTTGCTGTGGTCTTTTTGTATTTTGTCTTAATTTTTTTTGTAAAAAACGGAAAATATCATTGACAGCAGAGCAAAAAAAAGGTACAATAAAAGGTGTAGTTTTACTTATAATTAGGTAAGATATATAAATTTTTTAAAGGAGGAACCAAAGAGACTACAATGACGACAATTATAATTTGCATAGCAGCTTTGATCTTGATTGCTCTGGCAGCATTTATCTCTTTCCGCCTGGGCATTTCCTATAGAAAAAAAGTAGCCGAAGCGGAGTTTGGCAGTGCCGAGGCAGAAGCTAAGGAAATCATTCAGCGTGCTAAAAAAGAAGGCGAAAGCAAAAAGCGTGAATTGCTTTTAGAAGCAAAAGAAGAAAATCACAAGCAAAGACAGGAATTTGACCGCGAAATTAAAGAACGTAGAGGTGAAATTTCCCGTCAGGAAAGAAGAATTCAGCAAAAAGAAGAGAATCTTGATAAAAAGACAGAATCCATTGAGCGCAAAGAAGAAAAGCTTGCTTTAAAAGAAAAAGACCTTGACCAGTTAAAGCTTGAGATTGAAGAAATCAAGAAAAAAGAGCTGGGCGTTTTAGAACAGATTTCAGGCCTTTCTGCAGAAGACGCAAAGCAATTTCTCTTAAAGAGCGTTGAAAGTGAAGTGCGTCACGAAGCAGCACTTATGGTGAAAGAAATTGAAACACAGGCAAAGGAAAATGCGGAAAAGAACGCAAAGAACATTATTGCCGGTGCGATTCAGAAATGTGCGGCTGACCATGTTGCAGAAACCACTGTTAGCGTTGTGAACCTGCCCACCGATGAAATGAAGGGCAGAATCATCGGCCGTGAGGGTAGAAACATCCGTACATTAGAAACCCTGACGGGTATTGATTTGATCATTGACGATACCCCCGAAGCAGTTATCTTATCCGGCTTTGACCCGGTTCGTCGTGAAATTGCCCGTCTGTCACTGGAAAAACTGATTGTAGACGGCAGAATTCATCCCGCCCGGATTGAAGAAATGTATGAAAAAGCTAAGAAAGAGGTTGAAACCGAGATTAAGCAGGAAGGTGAAAATGCCGTATTTGAAACCGGCGTTCACGGTTTACATCCTGAAATTATCCGCCTCTTAGGTAAGCTTAAATACAGAACAAGTTATGGTCAGAATGTTCTGAAGCACTCCATCGAGGTATCTCATCTTTCCGGTTTAATTGCCGGTGAGCTGGGTGCTGACATCACCCTTGCAAAGCGTGCTGGCCTACTTCACGACTTAGGTAAAGCGGCTGACCACGAAATGGAAGGCTCTCATGTTATGATTGGTGCTGACCTTGCTAAGAAATATAAAGAAGGTCAGGATGTTGTTCACGCCATTATGGCTCATCATGGTGATGTGGAAGCAAACACCTTGGTTGCTGTAATTGTTCAGGCAGCTGATGCTATTTCTGCAGCACGTCCCGGTGCTCGTCGTGAGAACATTGAATCCTACATCAAGCGTCTTGAAAAACTTGAGGAAATTGCAAACTCCTTTGAGGGTGTTGAACGTTCCTTTGCAATTCAGGCAGGTCGCGAAATCAGAATTATGGTTAAGCCTGACGATGTTAAGGATGAAAGCATCGTAATGGTTGCAAGAGATATCGTTAAGAAGATTGAGAATGAACTGGAATATCCCGGTCAGATCAAGGTTAACGTTATCCGCGAGACTCGTGCAATCGAATATGCGAAGTAATTTTAATGAAATTCTAAAGACTGCGAAATTTAGTTTCGCAGTCTTTTTTTATGTCTTGTCCAATCTGCACTATTTTGCGTCCAGTCCAATAAGCGATGACATTTGGGGAATAAGAGGTGGAAAAGATACATAAGATGGATAATGACATTGGAAGCAGAAAGGAATGTAAATTATGAAGAAAGTGTTGGCACTTTGTCTTTTGGTATGTATGCTTTTAAACTCTTTTTCGGTTTTGGCACAGGAGGTCCCGCCGGTTTCTGTATCAGCACCGGCAGCCATTTTGATTGAAGCTGGAACAGGGCAGGTGCTCTATGAAAAAAATAGTCACGACCGTCGTGCGCCGGCGTCAGTGACAAAAATTATGACAATGCTGCTTACGATAGAGGCTGTTCAGAACGGACAAATTAAGCTTGAGGATATGGTGCGTTGCTCAGACTATGCAGCGTCTATGGGCGGCTCGCAGGTATATCTTGAGCCGGGTGAGGAAATGAGTGTGCGGGATATGCTAAAAGCGGTTGCGGTTGCATCGGGCAATGATGCCGCTGTGGCACTTGCAGAACACATTGCAGGCAGCCCGGAAGGATTTGTAGCTTTAATGAACAAAAGGGCAGAGGAGCTGGGTATGGCAGATACCCATTTTGTGAACTGTAACGGTCTGGATGACCCGGAGCATTTAACCAGTGCTTATGACATCAGCCTGATGAGTCGGGAGCTTGTTAAATATCCCTTGGTTTTAGAGTTTACAGGCATTTGGATGGATAGTCTCCGTGACGGCGCTTTTGGTCTTGTAAACACCAATAAGCTCATTCGCTTTTATGAGGGGGCAAACGGCCTTAAAACCGGCTCTACCGGCGTGGCTAAGTATTGTCTTTCTGCTTCTGCTGTGCGTGACGGAATGAACCTGATTGCGGTTATTATGGGGGCAGAAACATCAAAGGAGAGGTTTGCTGATGCCAGCCGCTTGCTTGACTATGGTTTTGCAAACTATGCCATTGCCGGCAGCCTGCTGAACGAGGAAGAATTGCAACCCATTCAGGTTGTCAAGGGGAAACAAGAAAGTGTTGAACTGGGTGTTTCTGACGATTTTCATGTGCTTGTGAATAAAGCAAAGCTTGGCAGCATTGAAAAGCAGATTACTTTGCCTGAAACCGTTGCCGCTCCCATTAAAGCCGGTGATACCATTGGTCAGGTAGAATTTTTAATTGATGGAAATCGCATTGGCGGTACTGATATTATTGCAAAGACAGAATCCGACAGGCTTGGCGTTTTTGGTATGGTGGCAAAACTCTCAAAACAGCTTTTGTTTGGGAACAGCTGCCAGACCATTCCAGAGCCGGCGGTGTAACCTGCGGCGCACTTCTGCATAAAATGTATAGGATTGGAAAACCTAGACATAAAGACTGCAGGAGGCATGTGATATGTATCAGGTACAAAAGAAACGAAAAACCGGATGGTTATTTTTTGCCATGTTTTTATGTGCATTTTTAGTAGGCATGGGAATTGGTCTTGCTGGAAAATACCTAAAGAAAACTCCTGAAGAAGAGGCTCGCGATGTTAGGCAGCCAAATCCCATCGCTCAGGAATATGCAGAGCCGAATGAAATTCCCGACCGACCTGCATCGGCAGCGTTGTCTGAGGAGCCGGAGCAGGCTATCGTCCCGGAGAAAACTTATTACGTGGTGGCTCAGGCCGGCAAGGTCTGTGTGTTTGTGATTGACGAAAAAGGACAGTGGCGCTTTAGCCATAATCTCTCCATTGAGCTTGATTCTCTGCGGGAAGAGGATAAAAAACTGTTTGAAGAAGGCCTGACCGTGTCTTCAAGAGAGGAACTCCTTTCCCTGGTAGAGGATTTCAGCTCATAAAAAAAGAAAGCCGTAAGATATGTACTCTTAAGGACAGTAAAAGGCTCTCGCAAATTTGCGAGAGCCTTTTACTGTCCTTAAGAGTACATATCTTACGGCTTTCT
>JAZSJR010000145.1:0-12558 GCA_045534415.1 Clostridia bacterium | reverse complement strand
TATAATTATACTGTTATGTCATATTTTGTGATATAAGTATCCTTGCTCTTAGCAAAAGCTGAGAGCCAAAGTCCAGAAGGAGGTGAAAAAGATGATTGAAGTAATCAACAAGTACGAAACTATTTTCGTAATCGACGCTTCTTTAGAAGAAGAAAAGATTCAGGCTTTGGTTGAAAAGTTCAAATCATTAATTTCAGACGCAGGTGAAATTGAATCTGTGGATGAATGGGGTAAGCGCAGACTGGCATATCCTATCAATGATTTAACCGAAGGCTACTATGTGTTGATTCAGTTCAGCGCCAAACCGGATTTTCCGCAGGAGCTTGAAAGAATCTACCGGATTACCGATGGCATTTTACGTGACATCGTAATCAAAAAGGAAGAAAAAAGAAAGATCAGCAAATAACAAAAGGGAACTTTTCGTATGCGGAAAGGATGAGGAAGCATGAATAAAGTTGTTTTAGTGGGTAGACTCGCTCGTGACCCGGAGCTTCGGACAACTCAGTCCGGTACAGCTGTGGTCAGCTTTACAGTTGCTTGTGACAGACGTTTTGCCCGTCAGGGTGAAGAGCGCCAGGCTGATTTTATCAACTGTGTTGCTTGGAATAAAACTGCTGAATTTATCAGCCGTTATTTCACAAAAGGTATGCGCATCGCTTTAGACGGTCGCATTCAGACCCGGTCTTATGATGACCAGAGCGGCAACAAACGTTATATCACAGAAGTAGTTGCAGAAGATGTTGAGTTTGCTCAAAGCAAAAACGAAGGCGGTGCAGGCGGCTATATGGCTGATGTTCCGGCATATTCAGCACCCCAGGCACCTGCTGCACCCCAGGCTCCGTCAGCAGATATTGACGGTTTTATGCCTGTTGAAGAAGAAGATTTACCCTTTTAATGTTTAGCGGAAGATTACCGGAAGGAGGCGTTTTACATGGCAGAAAGACCCATGAGATCCAGAAAGGCTAAGAAAAAAGTTTGTGCCTTTTGTCAGGATAAAATCGATTACATCGATTACAAAGATACAGCAAAGCTGAGACGTTTTGTATCCGAGCGTGCTAAGATTCTTCCCAGAAGAATTACCGGTACCTGTGCAAAACATCAGAGACAGCTCACAGAGGCTATCAAGCGTGCAAGACATATCGCACTGCTGCCCTTTACCTCTGAATAGAATGCAACATAAAAAGCCCACCATTTGGTGGGCTTTTTTAGTACCATTTTATTAAAATAAAGCAATGAGCCAGTCCACAACACTGCTGCCAAAGAGCATAATTAGACCTGCAGTGACAACCCCAAGGGCAATAGATGGAAAAGCATCCTTTAAACGCATATTCATGAGGGCAGCAAGAAGAGCACCTGTCCAGGCACCGGTTCCCGGTAGGGGAATTGCTACAAAAAGAAACAAACCAAAGGTTTTATATTTTGTAATTTTGTGAGAATTTTTTCTGACCTTGTTTTCCAGCCACTCACCCAGAGGGCGGAACAATTTAGTCTTTAAGAAAAAATCCACAATCGGCCTTGCGCAGAGGATGATGAACGGAATGGGCAATAGGTTGCCAATGACGGCAAGAAAAAACGTTATCCAAGGGTTCATGTTAAAAAATACACCTAAGGGAATGGCACCGCGAAGCTCAATGATTGGCATCATAGAAACAATGAATACCACGAGTTCGTTGGAGATGCCCAGGTTTTGCAGAAAGGTAGTGATGGCTTCTGACATAAGGATCCTCCTGTGTTAGAGTCTGACAATTTCAATGCCACTGATTGCATCGGCAATCAGCTTTTCTGTATCCAGCTTCTGTTCTGATTCAATGATGCGTTCAAGCTTTGGCTTGGTGTTGGGATGCTTCGGTGTGAAAATAGTGCAGCAATCCTCATAGGGCAGAATGGATGTTTCAAAAGTGCCAATTTGGCGGGCAATGGTAACAATTTCTTCCTTATCCATACCAATAACAGGACGGAAAACAGGAAGCTGACGAACAGCCTGATTGGTAACGGTTAAAGCTTCTACTGTCTGACTTGCTACCTGACCTATGCTTTCGCCGGTAACCAAAGCTTTGGCACCAGTTTTGAGGGCAACCTGCTCTGCAATTTGCATCATCAGGCGTCGCATAATGATGGTCAGTTGCTCAGCAGGGCAGTACTTTTTAATAGCAAGCTGTGCTTCAGTAAAGGGCACAACGTGAACATCTAAACGAGGGGTATATTCTGCTAAAATTTTACCCAAAGTGAGCACTTTTTCTTTGGCACGCTCACCGGTGTAAGGATAAGAGAAAAAGTGAACGGCATTTAGTTTAACGCCGCGTTTAGCGGTCATATAGCCGGCAACGGGGCTGTCGATACCGCCGGAGAGAAGCAGGGTAGCCTTTGAGTTTGAGCCTACCGGCATGCCGCCTGCGCCCTTCACTCTGCCGCAGTATACATAGGCATATTCTTCGCGGACTTCCACCATAACGGTTTCTTCCGGATGGTTGACATCAACTGTCAGGTTTGGGAATGCATCGTGCAAATAGCCCCCAACCTCACGGCAAATTTCAGGGGAGGTCATAGGGAACTTTTTGTCAGCACGTTTTGCTTCAACCTTAAAAGAATGAATCCGGGAAAGGACAGGTGCCAGCACTTCTGCTGCACCCTTTTGCATACCTGCAATATCTTTAGGCAAACAATAAGCACGGGTGACAGAGGTAATACCAAACACCTTGGTCATACGACGGATGATTTCATCAATGGTGGCTGGGTCCTCCGGCTCAACGTAAATGGTTGCCTGAGCTCTGTGGACAATGCCTTTAAAGTCCTTAGGCAGGGCGTCCTTAATATTTTTCACTAAGGCTTCCTCAAAAAAAGGACGGTTTAAGCCTTTTAAAATAATTTCTCCGTATTTTATCAAAACAAGCTGTTTCACAATGTTCCTCCTACAGTTTTTTTACTTCGTAAACGATGCGCTGGCTAGTTTCGTGAGGCGTTTTGGGGGTATAATCATCATAAGTTTCCAATACGGTTAAACCTGCCTCAGCTAGCGCTTTTTTCAGTTCTTCCTCAGAATAAGCCCGTTGTGTATGTACTTCGTCAACACGGCGATACAGACCGGATTCCTCAAGACAGAAGAAGGTCAGATAGAGGTTGCACAGTCGACTTTCAGGGTCATATTCATTCTCCCAGTTATAGAAAATTTCGTCTGTTTCATAGGAATAGGTTGTTGACCCTAAAACAGAGGAAAATTTATATTCAGAGTTTACATCAAAAATTAAAAGACCGCCGGGATTTAAATAGTTTGCACATAAACGGAAAGTCTTTTCCAGTGCCCCCGGTTCTGTCAGGTAATTGATGCTGTCTAGCACGCAAACAATGGCATCTACCGTGCCGTAAAGCTCAAAATCATCCATTGGCTGATTTAAAAACAAGATATTTTCAGCACCCTGTTTTTGACGGGCAACCGAAAGCATATCTTCAGATAAATCTGCTCCCAACATTTCATAGCCTTTATGGGCAAGTGCAAGGGTCAGGGTGCCTGTGCCGCAGGCAAGGTCCAACACAAGTCCTTTTTTAATTCCGTTTTTTTCTAAAAGGGAGTGAATGAAAGAAGCGATGTTTTCATAGTCAACATCAAAAGTGAGTGCGTCGTATAATTGGGCAAAGCCCTGATAGCTGTTTGTCATGCATCTTCTCTTTTCTTTATTTTATCCCAATATTGTCGGGTGAGTTCTTCGTTTTTATTGTGACCGCCCACGTAATAAACCTTGTCTTTAATCTTATCAGGCAGATATTGTTGGGGCACATAGTTGCCGGGGTAGTTGTGGGGATATTCATAGGTCAGCCCACGCCCCATTTTCCCAGCACCGGAATAGTGGGTGTCCTTTAAATGCATGGGCACATCACCGGTATCTGAATTTGCAATGTCTGCCATGGCGGCATCAATGGCGCAAATCACAGAATTGCTTTTGGGTGCTGTTGCAAGTAAAATGGCAGCTTCAGCTAAAGGGATTCTTGCTTCGGGCATGCCGAGCTGCAACGCACAGTCTACACAAGATTTTACAATGGAAATAGCCTGCGGATAGGCAAGACCAATATCTTCAGCGGCTGTCACCATCAATCTGCGGCAGGCAATTAACATATCACCTGCAGAAAGCAACCTGCCAAGGTAATGAACAGCAGCATCGGGGTCACTGCCACGCAGGGACTTTTGAAATGCACTGATGACATCATAGTGACTGTCACCATCTTTATCGTGGCGAAATGCCTTTTTTTGTGTGCATTGCTCTGCAAGAGGCAGAGTAACGGTTATGTTACCATCAGGTGATAAAGGCGCCGCCTGTACGCATAATTCTAAAGAATTTAATGCTTTTCTTACATCGCCGGCAGAACTTTCAGAAAGGTGATAGAGCGCCTCATTCTCCACAGTGACAGAAACGCCCATTTCTTCCTCTAAAATGCCGGTGGCACGTTTTAAGGCAATGGCAATATCTGTTCCGTCAACCGGTTTAAATTCAAACACCGTACTGCGGGATAAAATAGCATTATAAATATAAAAGTAAGGATTTTCTGTTGTGCTGGCAATCAGGGCAATGGAGCCGTTTTCAATAAACTCAAGTAGTGATTGCTGCTGCTTTTTGTTAAAATTTTGAATCTCATCCAAATATAAAAGCACGCCGCCCTGACCGTTTAGACCGCCAAGCTCTGCGGTAATTGCCTTAATATCTGAAACTGAGGCATTGGTTGCGTTAAGCTTATACAGGGTTTTGCCGGAGAGCTTTGCAGCAATATTTGCCACAGTGGTTTTGCCTGTACCTGAAGGGCCGTAAAAAATCATATTCGGAATGTTTTTTGAGTTGATTAAGCGATATAAAATCTTATCTTCTGAAAGCAGGTGCCGTTGACCGACACAGTCTTGTAAGCTTTGGGGTCTGATTCTGTCTGCAAGTGGGCTGGCCATTACACGGTCACCACCTTTCTTTTAATCTGTAAAAAAAGCTGTAAAAACCCTTGGGATTTTACAGCTTTTTAAACCCTCACGGGGTGTTTGTTCTAAATCTTTTTATTTTGCTTTTTTCAAAGCAATAACAACTCTGCGGTAAGGTTCTTCACCAATGCTATAGGTATCAACCTGTTCGTTAGATTGCAGAGTAGAGTGGATGATTCTGCGTTCACCGGCACTCATAGGCTCAAGTGTTACTTTCTTTTTGTGGTTCACAACGGAAGCAGACAAATTTTCTGCCAGACGAACCAAGGTTTGACGGCGTTTTTCACGGTAATTTTCAGTGTCTAAAACAACCTTGACATAGTCACCATCACCGCGATTAACAGTTAAGCTGGTTAAGTGCTCTAAAGCATCTAAGGTATCACCGTGTTTGCCAATGATGATGCCCATGTTGTCACCGGAAAGATTAATCTTCATCAGCTTACCTTCAAAGGTAATATCCATGTCAACACGCATTCCCATGCTGAGGAACACATCGTCTAAAAATGTTCTTGCACGGTTTTCGGGGGAAACATTTGAAGTTACACAAACCACAGCATCTTTAGCGCCAATGCCGAACAAGCCTTTAGAACCTTCTTCAATAATTTCAACGCTTGCTTCGCTTTCGGTAACTTTTAACTCTGCTAAAGCAAGACGAATCGCTTCCTGCACGGTCTTAGCAGATTTCTTTACAGTTTTGCTCATTTTTTTCTCCTTTCAGCCTTTAAAGCCTCGCGCTCTCTGAAATGCTGGCGGGCAGGCTCTTCCGGCGCATTTGCCGGAAAACAATATTTCATGATAACTTGCTGACCTAACTGGAAGATGTTTGATAAAATCCAGTAAAAACCTAACCCGGCAGGTAATGAAATAGAGAAGAAAAATGTCATAACCGGGAACAAATAAGTCATCATTTGCATTGAATTTGCAGGATTATCGCTATTAGCAGACTTAGACTGCGTGCTCATTTTGTTTGTCAGCCAGGAAACCAAAAATGTTGATAAACCGGCAAGCACAGGGATAATCAATAACAGCGTAGGTTCAGAAATGCTGGGGGTTTCTGACAGGTTTAAACCGAAGAAACCGAAGTTAATGTTCAGAAAGTTTGCATCGGGGAAAATTTCTGCAAGCTTTCCTGCGTATTTTTCCATTTCAGATGCCATACCAATCTGGTTGGATGCCGCAACATTTGAACCTAAAGAAGTAAGAACTGCATGGACTTCGTCAATAGTCGGAAGACCATGTTTGCCCAACTGAATAACATAATCAAGCGGGCAACGAATAATGTTATATAAAGCAATCAGGAGCGGGAACTGAATCAAAAGAGGCAGGCAACCACCCATGGGGTTAACGCCTGATTCCTGATACAGCTTCATGGTTTCCTGATTCAATTTTTCTTTGTCATACTGATATTTTTTCTGAATTTCCTGCAATCTCGGTTGCAGTGCCTGCATTTTCATGGTGGACTTTTGCTGTTTAACAGTGAGTGGCAATAAAACAGCCTTGGTAATCAGTGTAAACAGTACCAAGGTCCAACCATAATCGTGAAACAGTAAGTAGATATATCGAAACAAATACCCTAAGGGGATGTTGATAATATCAAAAATACCCAAGATTTTGCCTCCTTTGTAGTGACGAACTACTTAACGGGATCATATCCACCCGGGTGAAAAGGGTGGCATTTACAAATTCGACGAATGGCAAGTAAGCTCCCCCGCAAAACCCCTTTTTGACTAATTGCGTCAATTGCATATTGTGAGCAGGTGGGGTAGAAGCGGCAGGTTGGTTTTTTCAGCGGTGAAAGATAACGCTGATATAAACGGATGGTGCCAATCAAAAACTTTTTCATTTGCAAGACTCCGTTTTTGTGTCTTTTGCGGTCTCAGAATCGGCTGATACAACAAAAAGGCGTGCATACTTAAAAAGATGACGCATTGCCTCCATGGTTTCTTCTAAAGTGTCTGCCACGAGGCAATCATCTTTAGCAACAAAAACCAAATCATATCCAGTTTTAATTTCTGTTTCCAGTAAACGATAACTCTCTTTAACGAGCCTTCTGACACGGTTGCGCCGAACAGCCTTGGCAAGCTTTTTGCCTGCTTTAATCCCTAAACGATTGGTGGGCAAGCCGTTGGGCAAAAAATGCAATGTAAAGTGTTTGTGGTATGACCGTTTTCCTTTTTTATATACCTGTAAGAATAACTCGTTTTTGTTTAAACTAATGGTCTGCTTCATATTAGTATACCGCAGTACCGGGCAATTATGAAATAAAGTCGCCAAAAGCAAGAAGCTCTCAGCGACTGGTTTTCATAACTATGCAGACAGTACTTTTCTGCCTTTAAGTCTTCTTCTAGCTAATACCTTTCTGCCGGAACGTGAACTCATTCTGTTTCTGAAACCATGATCTTTTTTACGTTTTCTTTTATTGGGCTGATATGTTCTGAGCAAGTGCTCCACCTCCTAATTGCATACCACTTTTCATATACCATATTATTATATCTTGCAAAAGATAAATTGTCAATAGTTTTATTCACAAAAAAGTTGTAATTTTTCCGAATATGTGATAGAATATGATTAAATTTTAATGCGAGTTATACAATTATAGGAGGCAAAGGTTATGTTAATTGATTTTTCTTGCCCGGTTGAAAGTCAGGGCGTTGTGGTGAAGACCAATTCTAAAACAGGAGAGGTTTATGCTCTTTTTAAACTGTTTAACATCAGTGACAGGGTGATTGATAAGGTTGTCTTTACCGTCCGTGCCTTTGATGCTTATGGCGGTGAGCTTGGCAATTTAAAAGCTGAATTTGCAGAGCTGAATGCACAGCCCAAAAGCTTTTTTGCTGAGAAAAAGGCTGTGTCTTTAAAAGACTATGCCGAGGCAAAGCACATTACAGTTGAATTTTTAGAGATTACATATGCTGATGGAGAAATCTACCAAAAGACTGAGGATGCGGCAGAGGTTATTATTACTGAGCCGGATTATGAAGAGCGTGTTCGCTTAATCTCTGTTGCGGGAGCAGATGCTGCTTGCTATGCTCAGGATTTCGGAACCTGTTGGATTTGTGTTTGCGGTCGTCCGAATACACCGGAAGAAACCGTTTGTGTTCGTTGCGGTCGTGAGAAAAAAGAAACATTTGAAAAGTTTTCTTCAAGAGATGCTATTAATAAGGTGGTAAGTCTGCTTGAAGACGAGCGTCTGCAGGCTGAGGCCGAAGAAAAGAAATTGGCAGAAGAGAAAAAAGCAGCACGGAACAAGAAGATAAAGAAAGTTACTCTGATTGGACTTTTAGTAGCGGTTTGTCTGATAGTTTTAGGCTTTTTAGTTTCTTTAATCGTTGATGGCGTGTTTGTTTTAATGGGCAACAGTGCGCAGAAAAACGGTGAACTTGTGAAAGCTTACAGCTATTACCGTATGGCAGACAGTGCCAAGGTCGGTGAAGTGTCTGAACAGGTTCGGGGCAATTCAAATGCCAATCTGTTACACTCAGGGCTTATGGCGTCGGATGCTGAAAATTTATATTTTCTTGATACGGATTACAGCATTTTCAAAGAATCCAAAGCTACCGGTGAAAAAACAAAAATCTCTGATGTATCCGGCTTTTTCTTAAACGTTGTTGATGGATGGGTGTATTACTTAGACCCCTTTACCCAACAGATTATTGCCCGCACCAAAACAGATGGTTCTGACACCCAGCATCTATATGAAAGTGCAGAAGCTAAGTTCTCTTACATGACGGTTGTGGGAGATGACATCTATTACGTTGCACAGGAGCTCAGAGATGATTTAACACCTGAAATGCAGGAACAAGCTGCACAAAGTGGACAGACGGCAGCCCTGTATCGCACCAGACTGTATCGCTTAAAGGTTGGCGACAAAAAGCCGGAGATGGTGTCTGATACGGATTTGATACAGTATATTATTCACAAAGACCGTATTTATTACTTAGACAGAGTAGAAACGGCTGTTTATAGTATGAGTTTAAACGGTAAAGACCACAAAAAGATTGTCAGCGGTCCGGTTTACGATTTTGAAATTGCAGATGATGTTTTATATTATCAGGATGGTACGGTGAATCAGGAAACCGGTATACCGAAATTATCTTTAGAAAAGGTTCAGCTCGACGGAACTTACATTGAAGAGGCGGTTTCAAATCGTATGGTTACCGCGTTTAGCGTCATTGATGGAGAAATCTATTACATTGGTGTTGATTCGGTGGAATCCACCACGGCAAGCCTCTACAAAAAGACGGCTGATGGTGAAGAAATTTTGGTAGAAGATTGTGTCGGCTTTAACGTTTGCGAGGGGTATCTGTTCTACATCACTGGTGATAACAAGGTTATGAAAAGCACCTTTGACAAAACCGGATATGAAGAGATTGTTGCCGGTTCTGTGAAGCAGGCACAAAGTCAGGCAGAAGAAAATGCACAATAATGCTGCATAAAAAGAAATGTATGGGGCATACTGATAATGACCTCACAAAATACACGGAGTTGCCCAAAGCACTCCATCCCCCCTTTTAAAGAAAAAAGCGAACAGCCAAATAGCTGTTCGCTTTTTTTCTTAACATTTTATTCCGCCACATCAGCAAAGGTAAAGGGCACAAGCTTTTTTAAGTCCTGTGGCGCAACCTGTACCTGATAGCCGATTTTGCCGGCGCTGAAGAGAATGGTTTCAAAATTCTCTGCACTTTGATGCAAAACAGTTGTAAAAGGCTTTTTCATACCGATGGGTGAGCATCCGCCGTGAATATATCCTGTTAGTGGCAACAACTCTTTTGACTTAATCATTTCAATGGATTTATCCCCAACAGCTTTTGCGGCTTTTTTTAAGTTGAGCTCTTGGTTAACCGGAATGACAAACACATAATGAATGCCAGTTTTACCCACTGTAACCAAGGTTTTAAAAACCATATCTGGATTTTGCCCCAAAACAGCTGCAACCTCTGTGCCGCTTAAGGCATCAGTGCCAACGTAACAAAATGCCTGATAGGGGATTTTCGCCTGGTCTAAGAGGCGCATAACATTGGTTTTTTGTTCATCCTTATTCGTCTTTTTTGCCATATAAAACCCTTCTTGTGTAAAAATAATACTTTTTTATTGTACTGTATTTTGCTGCAAAAAGCAAGATGCTATTATATTTTTGCCGGTGGCTTGGTGGTAGACAATGGGGGCTTAGTATGTTATAATTGACACATACAGAATTTTATTTCATAAAATTCTTAAGAGCATTCGCTCTTTTGTGCTCTTGTGAGCACTGCATCAATTGACGGCGTCGCAAAAATCTTCTTGCGAGCAAAGATTTTTGCTCCTGGTAAAATGATTTTTCGGTATCTGAAATGTGCATCATTATTATAATGTAAACACGAATTTTATGGTCAGGAGATGACATATATGCCAAAGGGAGACCCGATTACGACTTATTCCGGGGTCAGTTTTTATGTGCTAGACCCAAAGGAGCAAGATATTTTAGATGTTGATATTGCCCATTCACTGTCACTTTTATGTCGTGCCAATGGGCATTTTATTCATTTTTACTCGGTAGCACAGCACGCCCTTAACTGTCTTTTGGAGGCAAAGGCACAGGGGTTTAGCCAGCGTGTGCAAATGGCGTGCTTAATCCACGATGGCAGTGAGGCTTACATTTCAGATATTACAAGACCGGTGAAGCAATATCTTTCTGCATATCAGGAGATAGAACAAAAGATTCAATCTGTCATCTTTCGCCGCTATGGGATAGGCGATTTGACGGAAATAGAACTGCAGCAGCTTGCTTTGGTGGATGATATTTTGTTATATCATGAATTTGCAGCGCTACATAAAATACCTCTGCCGGGTACTTTGCCGGAGCATAAAGCTGAGTTTGACTTTTCCTTTAGGATGCAAGGTGAGGTGGAACAAGGGTTTTTGCAGGCACTTAATGGTTTGAAAGAAAGCCTTGCAGCAGGTGCAAAGAGGGTATAATTTCCTTGACTTTGGGCATAGATTATTATATAATAAAAGGCGGATTTTTCCTTGCAAAATCATAGATTGACAATGGAATGAGGGACGGACGTTGAATGAAAAATTAAAGGCCTTTAAAGCTGGTTTAAAAGATAAGAAAATTTGTGTTGTGGGCATTGGCATCAGCCTTTTGCCCTTAATTTATTATTTAGTAAAAAATGGGGCGCATGTTACGGCGTGTGACAGAAAAAGTGCCGAGGAACTGGGAGAAACAGCAAAGGAGCTTACTGCTTTAGGCGTTACACTTCGTTTGGGAGAAAACTACTTATCCTCCTTAGAGGGAGAGGTCATTTTTAAAACCCCGGGACTCCGTCCGGATATTCCCGAGCTTTTGCAGGCAGAAAAAAATGGCGCCCGCATTACAACTGAGATGGAAGTGTTTATGGAGCTATGTCCAGCTCCTATTACGGCAATTACCGGTAGTGACGGCAAAACCACGACCACAACCCTTTGCTATAAGCTTTTATCTATGGCAGGCTTTACCACCCACGTTGGTGGTAACATCGGCGCACCGCTACTGCCTGAGATTGATAGCATCAAGGCAGAAGACAGAGTGGTTTTAGAACTTTCCAGTTTTCAGTTGATGACTATGAAGCAAAGCCCTCAGGTTGCGGTTGTGACCAACATTACGCCCAATCATTTGGATTATCACAAAGACTATCAGGAATATATTGATGCAAAATTAAATATTTTCTCTCATCAAAGTGAAGATGACCTTGTGATTCTGAATCTGGATAACCCTGTAACTGCTGCGTGCATTAACCGGGCAAAGGGCAGAGTGTTGACCTTTTCGCGGACGAAAAAGGCAGACATTTGGCTGGATGGCACGGTGATTAAGTTTGGCGAAGAAGCTGTGCTTGATATTTCAGATATTAAAATCCCCGGTATGCACAATGTTGAAAATTACATGGCTGCCATTGGGGCGGTTTATGGAGATGTGAAGAAAGAACACATTTTAGATTGCGCCAAAAACTTTGGCGGCGTGGCACACAGAATCGAATTTGTCAGAGAAATAGAGGGTGTTCGTTATTATAACAGCTCAATCGACTCATCCCCCAACCGCACGATTAACACCTTAAAGGTGTTCTCTCAGCCGGTGGTTTTAATTGCCGGGGGTAAAGATAAAGGCATCCCTTATGATGATTTAGGTCCTGCACTGGCAGATGGTGTTAAAGCTCTTGTGCTGATTGGCGCAACGGCTAAAATCATTGGTGAGGTAGCAAAAAAAGCGGCACCCAATGTACCTGTATTTTATGTAGACAGTTACGAAAAAGCAGTACAGACTGCTAAGAATCAGGCATCTGGCGGTGATGTTGTGCTACTTTCCAATGCCAGCACAAGCTTTGATTTGTTCCGCAATTTTGAAGAACGAGGTAATTTGTTTAAGGAGTTGGTTAACCGCTTATGAAGAAGAAGCTGATGAATCTGGCGGCACAAGGCGGTATATCAGGTAATGAATTTTCGATTCATGATGTTGTAAAAAAACTTTTGGCGCCATATTGCGATACGGTGGAAGCCGATGCAATGGGTAATGTAGTCGGCACTATTTATGCCCAAAACCCTGACGCCCCTAAGGTTATGCTTGAGGCGCATATTGACGGCATCGGCCT
>JAZSJR010000148.1:0-2833 GCA_045534415.1 Clostridia bacterium | reverse complement strand
TGGTTCTCATGCGTACCGGTATGGAAGTTATCATTCCAGTCATAGTCGGCACAGTTCGTCATATGATTCACATCGTAACGGATAAGTTTGTTTTGTAAGGCTTGTAAGGTTTGTAAGGATAGGTTGAAGAACATATGAGATTGATTGATTTTCACGCACATATTTTACCAGGAATTGATGATGGTGCGGCTGATCTTTCTGAATCAAAAAAATTACTTTTTTCTCAAAAAGAACAGGGGATTGATGCGGTAGTCGCAACACCGCATTATTTAAAGCATACATCCATCTCTGATTTTGTCCAAAGGCGTGATGAGGCTTTGGAATTAGTCAGACGGGAAATCCCTGATGGTATACCGGAAATTATTCCTGCTGCTGAAGTTGAGTTGTTTTACGGCTTTTCCGGGAAGCAGCATTTGGAGAGACTTTGTATTCAGGGAACGAATTATATTATGATAGAGCTTCCCTTTGAATATTGGAATGAATGGATTTATGAGGAGCTGTATCAACTTTCAGCGAAACATAAATTGCGTCCGATTATTGCGCATTTGGATCGTTATATTACAACGCCCCGGAATTTGAAGTTTGTTGATAAAATTATGCGGTCAGATGTACTCATTCAGGTAAATGCCACGGCACTTTTGAAGATAGCATCAAGAAGCATTGTAAAAGCATTTTTAAAACGGGATGCTTTCACGATTTTGGGTTCTGACTGTCATAACAATCGGGACAGAAGCTGTCAGTTTCTTAAGGCCTGCCAAATGATTGAGAAAAAATACGGCGAAGATGTTTTGCATGAAATTTTCCAAAATGGTGAAAATATTTTAAATAATATGCCGGTTTATCGGGCACTTTCTGAGTGAGGTTTTTATGTGGAAGCGTAGCTTGTTGTGGGTAGTTACCCTGTTGTGGGCAACCGGAATTTTTTATTTTTCAGCACAGCCTGCAACGCAATCTGCTAAATTGAGTTCAAAAATAACCAAGCAAATCGTAAGGCGCTTATCGGATGAAAATACGCCTGAGTCACATATTGAGAAAGTTGCGAGGCAGATTGAGCACACCATTCGAAAGCTGGCGCACTTTGGACTATATATGGGTTTAGGCACGCTTGTGTTCTTTTTATGTCACGCCTACCGGATGCATTTCAGATTTCCGGGGGATATTTCTTGGTGAATTTCCACTCTATATGCGGTCAGTGACGAAATACATCAATATTTTGTACCGGGCAGAAGCTGCCAGTTTACGGATGTTCTTATAGACAGCTTAGGTGCCGTAGCAGGTATTCTTTTTGCGGTAGCTATAATTTTAATGTATAAGAAAATAAGAAAAAAATGCTAGAATCCTCTTTTTATGCTGTTTGGTGTGAGAAGGGGATTTTTTGTAAGGATGATGTTTATGGATTATCAGGAAAGTATTCAGTATTTAGAAAAATGTGCACTACTTGGCAGTAAGCCGGGGCTTATGTCAGTGACAGAACTTTTAAAAAGGCTTGATAATCCTCAGAACAATCTACGGATTATTCATCTTGCCGGCACCAACGGTAAAGGCTCTGTGGGGAGCTTGTTGCAGCATGCTTTACATCGAGCCGGATACAGAGTAGGTTTTTTTACATCTCCTTTTTTATTCACAAGGCGGGAAATGATACAGCTTGATTGTGAAAACATCTCCAAAACGGATTTTGCAGAGATTTTGTCAGTTGTGGCTGAAAAGGCAGACAGAATGGAGAGGGAAGGGCAACCGCACCCCACAGAATTTGAAATTATGACAGCGGCTGCCTATTTATTTTTTCTCAGGCAGGGATGCGATTATGTGATTGCCGAAGCAGGTATGGGCGGCGAAAAAGATGCAACCAATGTGATGAAGCGGTCAGAGGTTTCAGTGCTGACACGGATAGATTATGACCATCTTCAGTTTTTAGGAAATTCCCTGACAGAGATTACAAGGGAAAAATGCGGTATTTTTCGTGAGAATTGTCCTGTGGTGGTCTACCCTGACCAGGAGGCAGAAACTCTTTCAGTCGTCGAAACAGAAGCGGAAAAACAAGGCGCGCCATTGATTCTTCCGTTAATGGGTGCCGTGGTGATTGAAAAAAGTGATGCAGAGGGTAGCGTTTTTTCCTATGGAAAGCTAAAAAACATTCAAATTTCTCTTCGTGGTAAGCATCAGGTATATAATGCTGTCACGGCACTTGCGACTTTGATGGTTTTGCGTCAAAAAGGTGCTGAAATTCCGGATGAAAGTATTTATAAGGGTTTTGCAGGAGCAAAGTGGCAAGGTCGGTTTGAAGTGTTATCTTCAAAGCTACCTGTTATTTTAGATGGTGCCCATAATTTAAATGGGGCAAAGGCGTTTTGCAATGCGGTTTTAACCTGCTATCCTGAAAAACGTTTTGTGGGCATTGTGGGAATGCTTCGGGACAAGGACTTTAAAGCCTCGCTTTTTGAGTTTGCAAAGCAATGTGACAAAATGATTGTGACAACTGTGCCAAGTCCAAGAACGGCAAGTGTTGAGGAACTTTTGGAGACTTGCAGGGAGCTTGGCATTGATGCGGCTGGAGTAGATAATCCTGAGGAGGCAGTTATGCAGGGTTTTGCAGAAAGAACCGGGGAACAGGGTATTTTTTGTGTTGGTTCGTTATATGCATTACCCACATTTAATAAGGCTTGTCGAAAGGCCTTGAGAGATTTTACATAAAGGTATAAAAAACCAGCGACTCATGAAGTGCCCCCCAAAGTTTAGACAAAATTAAATATTAACTTGCTTGTGAATGAGTTCGGTATTGCACCGGACTCATTCCTTTTAATTTTAAAGAAATTCTTTCGTTGTTGTAGTAATC
>JAZSJR010000128.1:0-8223 GCA_045534415.1 Clostridia bacterium | reverse complement strand
TGGCAGGCCAATAAAAAACGCACTTGTGCGTAGCCAGTAGTATTAGGGCTATGCCCGAAAATGAAATACCCCCCCGTTATACGGGGGGATCATTATTGTGTCTGTTCTTTTATTGTCCAAATTTATTCATAATCTTTACACATCAGTGCACGGATGTAACCCTTGCAGGTGGTGGTTGAATAAATGTAAAAGCCTCTGCCATAATAAAAGCGAACCAAGGGGAAGGCTTTTGCGGCGGTGTGCAGCACCACACGTTTGATGCCACGGCGGCGCATTTCAGCATCAAAAACCGCCATAATGGATTTACCAATACCTAAGTTCTGGTATTCATCACTCACACCGAACCGTGAAAGATAAGCGGTGTGTTCGTTGATTTGTTCCATTCTCACACTGCCTACCACAACATCGTCAATATAAGCCACGTACACGTTTTTGTGCAGAATGTCATATTCTACCTGCTCTTTGGTTTCGTGAAGGGCTGCGGTGTCAGTAATGCCGGCAACCTCGATATATTTTTTAAATGCCTGCTGTGTGATTTTCATGATACTTTCGGTATCATCAAGTGTTGCTTTACGTACGGAAAACATTTGTATACCCCCCCTGTATTATTGGTCGCCCATTAACATAACCATAACTGCCTTTTGTGCGTGCAAACGGTTTTCAGCCTCGTCAAAGATTGCGGAATTTGGTCCGTCAATGACTTCATCGGTAACCTCCATACCGCGGTATGCCGGCAGACAGTGGAGGAAGATGGCGTCTTTTTTTGCCAGTGAAAACAGTTCGCTGTTGACCTGATAGGGAGAGAAGGATTTAACCTTTTCAGCCTTTTGGTCTTCCTGACCCATGCTGACCCAGGTATCAGTATACACCGCATCAGCATCTTTAACAGCCTCTTTAGCGTCGGTGGTAATGGTAATTTTAGCACCGGTCAGCTTGGCATCTTCCATTGCCTGTGCCACAACGGTTTCATCACAAGCATATTCTGCCGGGGTGGCGATGGCAATTTCCATGCCGCATTTAGCACAACCATATAACAGAGAATGAGCAATGTTGTTACCATCACCCACATAGGCTACCTTTTTGCCGGCAAGGGAACCGCAATGCTCCTGGATGGTTAAAAGGTCAGCTAAAATCTGACAGGGATGCAAGAGGTCAGTTAAACCATTGATGATGGGAATGCTGCCGTATTTTGCTAAATCCTCAACGTCAGACTGTTTGAATGTACGAATCATAATACCGTCTAAGAAGCGGGAGAGTACCTTTGCTGTGTCGTGAATGGTTTCACCACGGCCAAGCTGAATATCATTAGAGCTTAAAAACAGAGCGTTACCACCTAACTGATACATACCCACCTCAAAAGAAACACGAGTACGGGTGGAGGACTTTGTGAAAATCATACCCAGGGTTTTGCCTTTTAACAGGTGATGAGTGATGCCCTCTTTTTGTTCTTTTTTTAATTTAGCTGCAAGTTCTAATGCAGTTTTAATATCTTCAGGTGTCCAGTCGTGTAATGATAATAAATGTTTCATGCTTATTCTCCTTTTAAAATATCGGTTAAGACGCTTACAAAGTCGTCTGCATCTTGCTTTGTCAGAATGAGGGGCGGTGCTAAGCGGAGAATTTTGTCACCAACAGCGTTTGCAACGTAATGCTTGTTAAATAATTCTCCTAAAACTTTTTTGGCAATGGGCTCAGAAAACTCAACACCGATTAAAAGACCTAAGCCACGGACATCTGAGATGGCAGAAAAATCCTTTTTAAGGTCAGAGAGCTTTTGTTTTAAATAATCGCCAATTTTTTTGGCGTTTTCAACCAGCTTTTCTTCATCCATAGCCTTAAAGACAGCCAAACCTGCAGCAGTTGCTAAAGGATTGCCACCAAAGGTGCCGCCGTGGTCACCGGGCTCAAAAGCACAAACAGAATCTTTAGCACAAAGGGCACCAATAGGAACGCCGCCACCCAAGGCTTTTGCCAGAGTGAAGATATCCGGTGTGATGCCATAATGCTCATAGCAGAACCATTTACCTGTTCTGCCCATGCCGGTTTGTACTTCATCTACGATTAACAAGATTTCTTTTTCTTTACACAAAGCCACGATTTTGTCAACGTATTCCTGTGTGGCGGGACGTACGCCGGATTCGCCCTGGCAAAGCTCCATCATAATAGCGGCGGTTTTATCCGTCACAGCGGAGACAAGTGCCTCAAAGTCATTCATAGGAACATGGGTAAAGCCGGGGGTTAAGGGTTTATATGGCTTTTGATATTTTTCCTGACCGGTTGCCGCAACACAGGCAAGTGTTCTGCCGTGGAAAGAGTTGGTTAGGGTGATAATCTCGCATTTTTCAGGCTGATTTTTCTTGTAAAAATACATTTTTGCAAGCTTGATGGCACCTTCGTTTGCCTCAGCACCGGAGTTAGCAAAAAACACCTTATCAGCGCAGGAATGCTTTACAATTTGTTCAGCTAAGCGTGCCTGATTTTCGATATAATAGATGCTGGAGGTGTGTAAAAGCTTGTCCACCTGTTCGTGGAGTGCACCCGTCAGCGTGGGGTGACAGTGCCCCAGTGAGCTGACGGCGATGCCTGCCAAAAAGTCAGTATATTCCGTGCCCTCGGTATCATACAGGTGGATGCCGCTACCACGGGTGAATGCCACCGGCGTACGTTTGCCGAAGGTGTTCATATAATACTGCTCGTCTAAATTCATAATTGCTTGCAAGTCCATGAGAAAGCTCCTTTTATCTTAAGTGGTTCATTGTTTTGTTATGATATACATAATTATACAACGAAATGAATAATTATGCAATAGTTTTTTTAAAATTTTGCATTCTTCCCCTAAAAAGGGAAAAATTTTCAGTGAAAATTTGTGCATCCTTTTGCATAACAAGGCTTTTTATGCACAAAATAAAGCCGAGGCATACGCCTTGAAAAAAATTTAAAGGAGAAATTTTGTTATGAATAGCAACAAAAAAGTTGTTCCTGAAGCAAAGGGCGCTCTTGATAAGTTCAAGATGGAAGTCGCAAACGAAGTAGGCGTTAACTTAAAGGAAGGCTACAACGGCGACATCACCGCTAGAGAAGCAGGTTCTATTGGCGGTCAGATGGTTAAGAAGATGGTTGAAGCTTACGAAAACAGCATTAAATAAGTAAGCCTTGTTCCGGGCATAGTGGCGTAGCTCGCTATGTCATAAAGAAGGCAGAGCTTATCGAACCCGACAGGATTGAGAAGCTCTGCCTTTTTGTTATGTTCGGGTAAACTGACAAGTGCCATACATATGACTAAGCGCGGGGATGGGCTTTTTTATAAACATCTTTTAACCGGCTTCCTGCTAACCGGGCATACACCTGGGTGGTAGAAATATCAGCATGCCCCAGCATGGATTGAATGGAGCGCAGGTCTGCTCCGTTTTCTAACAAATGCGCCGCAAAAGAGTGACGCAGGGTATGGGGTGTTATATCTGCGTTGATGCCGGCAGAGAGGGAATATTGCTTTAAAATTTTCCAAAATCCCTGACGAGACATGCGCCTGCCCAAAAGGTTTAAGAACAGAGCTGTTTCATTTTTATCTTTTGCTAGTAGCGGACGGGCATTGTTTATGTATTCCGTCACAGCGGCGGTACAGATTTTTCCAATGGGTATGATGCGCTCGTGGTCTCCAAAACTGCAATGGATGAATCCCATATCCAGATTTACATCAGAAAGGTTAAGCTCCATCATTTCGCTGACACGGATGCCGGTGGCATATAAAAGCTCAAGCATTGCTTTGTCTCGAAAGCCTTTTAAATCAATTGCCTTTGGCTGTTCCAGCAACTGGTCGATTTCCTCCGGAGTTAAAATATGAGGAAGTTTTTTCTCTATCTTAGGTGCTTTAACGCCCTCTGCCGGATTTGTTTTAATGCTACTTACACACATTAAATAGGAATAAAAGTTTTTGAGGGTTGCTAAGCATCGGGAGATGGTGGTGTTTGCCCTGCCTTTTTCCTTTAATGTATTCAAAAATTCTTGAATCATTTGCGGTTTAACCTCTTTAAAGGAAACCGATTTTTGCTTTACAAAGTCTGCAAACAGCTGTATATCATGCTCGTAGGATGCAACGGTATTTTGCGTAAGCTTTTTTTCTTTATCTAAATAATGAATAAAATTTTTCATTAAAGCTTCCATATGTAAGTTCGTTCCTTTCCTGGGCGGGGAGGGGACTCTGTTATGGCAGGTACAATCCCGCAACCAGACGAATCAGTAAAGGTTCAATATATGCCTGCATTAAAGTTGCCATTGTTGCCAGTATAAAAAAGCCGGCAAAAAGAAAAATCAGGCGAAGTATGCTTTTTTTAAAATCATATTTTTCGTGCAGCAAGATAACAGAAAATTTGAGTGAGATAGCACACAGACCTAGGTAGCAGGGTATTAAAATCAGGTAGTGTGGCAGCATGCCAAGCAGGAAAAAAAGAGCTGCCTTTGCGCCGTAAAGCCTGAACATAAAAAACAATGTGAAGCCGTGTGCAAAACCTTTGACTGCAGAAAACAGAATAATTAGCGGAGCGCCTATTATTGTAACCGAAAAGAAAAACAAGAACCCGAAATTCTTCAGGTTAGAAAGCAAACCGGAACGAAATAAAGCGGCAGCATCTGCGCCGCTTTCATTCATATTCCGGAAAAAATCTTCTAAATACAATAATAATTCCTTGCAGGAAAGCTCCGGCAGGGTAAAGGCAAAGACGGCGGCAATAATGCCGCCGATTGTAAATGAAGCCAAAATTAAGCTATAGAATTTTACGTCTTTTGCGATAAAAGTGAGCCAGGATTTTGGCAACCCTACTTTTTTTCTCATGTTACATCCCTCTTTCTTATCACAGGTTTTAATACAAGCCTATGATAAAAAACAGAGAAAAATAACTAAAAGCTCACCTTAGCGTAAAATATTTTGTTCACGGTTCGGACCAACACCAACCATGATTACCTTTGCGCCGCAAAGCTCTTCAATACGTTTTACATAATTCTTAACGTTTTCGGGCAGTGCATCAAAGGTGCGAACGCCGGTGATGTCTTCATCCCAGCCGGGAAGTGTTTCATAAACCGGTTCGCATTTTGCAAGTTCAGTGAGGCTTGCGGGAAATTCGGTGATGATTTCATCGCCTTTTTTATAACCGGTACAAACCTTAAGGTCACCAAGACCGGTTAAGGTGTCAAGCTTGTTTAAAGCAATGCCGGTTAAACCGCTGGTGCGAACGCCGAAGCGACCGATAACCGCATCAAACCAACCGCAACGACGGGGACGACCTGTGGTAGCACCAAACTCGTTACCAATCTGTCTGATTTTTTCGCCGGTTTCATCTTCCAGCTCTGTGGGGAAGGGACCTTTACCAACACGAGTGGTATATGCCTTCATAACGCCTACGCATTCATCAATCAAGGTGGGGCCAATGCCGGTACCTACACAAACACCGCCGGAGATGGGGTGAGAGGAGGTAACGTAGGGGTATGTACCTAAATCAAGGTCTAACAGGGTGCCCTGTGCGCCTTCAAAGAGAACCTTTTTGCCAGCTTTAACAGCCTCATATAACATTGGGGTTGTATCAGCAGCGTAGGGACGCAGACGGTCAGCATAGCCTAAATACTCTTTAATAAAGCTGTCAGCATCAATTGCTTCACCGCCAAATACCTTGGTAATCAGCTTGTTTTTATATTCTGTGTTTGCTCTTGCTTTTTCTTCAAACAAAGCGGCATCTAAAAGGTCGCAAAGACGGATGCCGATACGCTCTGCTTTATCCATATAGCAAGGACCGATACCCTTTTTGGTAGTACCAATGTCAGACTTGCCGCGAGATGCTTCCATTAAGCCATCCAGCAAAATGTGGTAAGGCATAATGATGTGAGCACGGAGGTCGATTTTTAAGTTATCAGTTGAAACGCCCTCAGCTTTTAATGTATCCAGTTCTTCTAAGAGAACGCCGGGGTCAACTACAACACCGTTACCGATGATGTTTAAGGTTTCCGGGTTTAAAATGCCGGAGGGAACCAGGTGCAATTTATATTGCTTTCCATCAGCTTCAACAGTATGACCTGCGTTGTTACCGCCCTGGGAACGGACAACCACCTCAGACTGCTGTGCTAAAATATCGATGATTTTGCCTTTGCCTTCGTCGCCCCATTGAGCGCCGATTACAACTTTTGTTGCCATTTGCAACCATCCTTCCTAAAACCTGTGATTTTCGGGCACAGATATAATATCATAACACTACCTTACTATTATAACTAAGTTTTATGTAAATTGCAAGGGGATATTGGCAGAAAAAGTGGTTTTTCTTGCAGTTTGCTTGACATAGTGAGGGTTTATTCGATACAATAAAGACATTACAGAGAAAAAGGATGAGAATTATGTATTATATTTTTGATATGGATGGTGTTTTGGTGCGGTCAGCACCGGTGACGATTCACGCGGCTCAGTTGATTTTAGAAGAATATGGCGTTAAAGCTGAACCTTCTGAATTTGCACCCTTTATCGGTGCAGGGGAGGCAAGGTTTATCGGCGGCGTGGCAGAAGCCCACGGCATTCCCTATGAGCCGGTTATGAAGGAAAAGCTCAATAAGAAATATGCCGAAATTGTTGGGGACGAGTTGCCGCCTTATCCAAGCGGCAAAATGATTTTAGAAAAGCTTAAGGAACAAGGGGTACAATTTGCCTTGGCTTCCAGTGCGGATATGATTAAAATTAAAGCCAATTTAGGGGCGGCAGGCATTCCTCTTGAGTGGTTTGGTGCCATTGCTTCAGGTGAAGATGCTGAGCACAAAAAACCGGCACCGGATATTTTTCTAGCGGCGGCAAAACGTCTGGGTGCAGACCCTTGCGATTGCCTTGTGGTGGAAGATGCCATTAATGGCATTGAAGCGGCAAGGGCAGCAGGAATGAAAGTTGTGACCATTACATCTTATTTTGACAGAGAAACCCTTGAAAAGCATAAGCCTGATGCTGTGATTGATGATTTGATGGAAATACCCGATTTGCAAATCTTTTAGGAAGAGGCAAATACCAGTAAGTGGAAAGAAGATTGTTTTTATGTAAAAGAAAGGGAATAGCAGAGATGCTGTTCTTTTTTTTATTTTCGTAAGGAATTTGTAGGGGGCGACGCCTACATCGTCCCGTGTTTATGTTCAGGGCGGAGGTGGGCATCCACCCCTACAAACCAAAAATATTTATAGTTGTAATTTATGGTGGTTTGTGATATACTGTAATTGCAACAATTTTCTAAAATCACATAATAAATATTCTGACAAGGGGATACGCTATGTTAAAAAGCGTATACTCTTGTTTCTGTGCACCCCTTGTAAGAATATTAGGTTGTGTAGAAAATTGTTGCAGATTTTCACGAAACAGAGTCCCTGCGCTTTTTAGTGCATGACTTTGCTTTGGTGAGGTTATGCACTTTTTTTATTTGTAAAGGAGAGGATACAAGGTGGTACATTATAAGATCGTACAGGTTTCGGAAAGGAAAAAATTTTATGATAATGAACTTGATTATGTCGAAAAGATGGAGATAATCATGAACGAACAAGCAGAGGCGGGCTATCGCTTACATACGGTTTTAAGCAGTGACAAGGTTTCAAAGAGTATTAGCTTTGACGGAAACGTTAGTCCTCAGACAACAATGATATTTGAAAAGTTATAAAAAATGGGAGTAGCCAATAGCTACTCCCATTTGTGCTTTTATTAATATTTGGGTCTTTCGTGATAATGTGTATGCAACAACTCGTGTGATTTATGACCGCAAGGCTCACCCAGGAATTCTTTATACAATTTCTTGATGTAGGGATTTTCGTGGGACTTTCTCAGGCTTGCAGCTTTATCTTCAGCATACAGAGCCTTAGCACGTTCTGCCTTTAAGTCAATTTCAGCAGCGATTTTAGCAGGCTGAATCGGCTGACCGCCACCGGTTACACAACCGCCGGGGCAACCCATGATTTCGATGAACTGGTAATCTGCTTTGCCTTCACGAATGCTGTTGAGTAATTTTCTTGCATTACCCAAACCGTGAGCAACAGCAACCTTAACATCCATACCTGCAACATTAACAGTTGCTTCTTTGATGCCTTCAGTACCACGAACTGCGGTGTACTCAATCTCGTCTAAGGACTGACCGGTCAGTACATCAGCAACAGTACGCAAAGCAGCTTCCATAACACCGCCGGTAGCACCGAAGATAACACCGGCACCAGTAGCTTCATCAC
>JAZSJR010000216.1:0-6732 GCA_045534415.1 Clostridia bacterium | reverse complement strand
ATGGCTACGATCCGACTTCATGGTTAATGTAATCGGTATCCGATTTAAATCTGTAGGTAAGATTTATTATTTTGACCCGGATGGTCACAAACTTGGCGTAGGTGACGGTGTTATTGTAGAAACTGCCCGCGGCACAGAATTTGGTCATGTTGCCATGGCTGAAAAAGAAATTGACGAAAGTCAGTTTTCTATTCCCATTAAAAAAATTCTCCGCAAAGCAACGGAGGCTGACATAAAAAACTTAAAAGAAAATGAAAAGAAAGAAAAAGAAGCCTACGATATTTGCCTGTCTAAGATTAAAGCCAACAAGCTTGAGATGAATTTGATTGATGTGGAATATACCTTTGACGGCAGCAAAATTCTCTTCTATTTTACAGCTGACGGTCGTGTTGATTTTCGTCAACTGGTAAAAGACTTAGCTTCTGTTTTCCGCACTCGTATTGAACTCAGACAAATTGGTGTTCGTGACGAAGCAAAAATGCGTGGTGGTTTGGGCATTTGCGGACGTCCTCTTTGCTGCTCACTGTTTTTAGGTGACTTTGAACCGGTATCCATTAAAATGGCTAAAGAACAGTCATTATCTTTAAATCCCACAAAAATCTCAGGTACTTGTGGCAGACTGATGTGCTGTTTAAAATATGAACAGGAAGCCTACGAGGCTCTGTTAAAAGAAACACCTAATGTTGGTGCTATTGTAGAGACACCGGCAGGACGCGGCACAGTTGTTTCTACCAACCTGTTAAAGGGATTGGCGCAAATCCGTTTGGAGGCCGGCCCTGAAAACACCATCAGCGAATTTAAAGTATCCGAGCTTTCTGTCATTAAGGATGGCGCTAAGCGCACACAGGAAGCAGAAATTGATTTATCAACTTTAAAAGAACTGGAAGAATAATCAACGTAAATAGAGGTCGCATTGCGACGGGAAGGAGACATCCATGGCAAAGAAAGCAAAGGAATATTTATTATACGAGGGAAAGCCGCTCTTAAGAGATGGTAATGTTTTATATTATGGCGACTTTTCTGAAAACTTTATCACCCGTTTCACCATTACCGAAACAAAAAAGATAAAGGATTTAGACATTGCCTCAAAGGTAACCATTGAGCTTTTAGAAAAGCACGGTGATGACATTTCCACTGCCCGCTTGACCAAAAAAGCTGAGCGCGAAAGTTTATACGCCGCTTTAGATATTGGCGTATACTGGTTAGAAGACATTTTGGAAATGGAAAAAGAATTTTTGAAAAAAGCTGCACAGTAAGCAAAAAAAACACCCGGCAACAAGATAAAATGTTGCCGGGTGTTTTTTATCTATCACCATTACACATTGGTTCTGTTATATGTATCACGGAATTGTATTATTTGTATTATTTGTATTATTTTATATAGCTCCAGACTTATAGGTTGGATTTTTGTAACTTTTTGTCGTTTTTCTATTGACTTTTTGATATTTTTCTTGTATAATCTAACTATCATATAGAAAATCCAAAACGGAGGAGTCTTTTATGAAAAGTCACTTTCAAAGTCCTTTTGCAAGAAAACTCAAAAAACTTCGCATAGAACACGGAATCTCTCAAAAAGATTTAGCCCGGGAACTGGGTATCTCAAGAAGTTGCTTGGCAAATTACGAAGCCGGAAAGCGTCAACCGGATAACGATATGCTGATTCACATTGCAGACAGGTTTCAAGTTTTAGTTGACTATTTGATTGACCGCACTGACTATAAAAATGTTGAACTCAGTTTACAGGAAATTGATGAATGCACCCGCCTAAAGCAAAAATATCAGAGTCAACCTTTAATCTTAGATTTATCCAGCCTGACCTTGAGGGTAAAATTTTCGTTGCCCAACTCTATGAACATTTTGATTCTTTGTGTCGCGCAAATTAATAAACCCTTTCTTCCGCATAAAAAAGCATTGGCAAATTACCTTGCCAATGCTTTTTTTATTTTATAATCCGTTAGGGTTCTGCACCATAAAGTTCCATCCATCACGGCACATTTTTGTTAAATCATATGCTGCTTCCCAACCCAAAAGCTCCTTTGCCTTTGCAGGGTTGGCGTAACATTCTGCAATGTCACCCGGTCGTCTTGGTGCTATTTTATATTTAACCTCTACGCCATTCACCTGTGAAAAGGTTTTCACAATATCCAAAACGCTGTAGCCATGACCGGTGCCCAAGTTATACGCATCTACGCCGGCGTGATTTTTCACACGCTCTAAAGCTTTTAGGTGTCCCCGAGCCAAATCAACAACATGAATGTAATCACGAACGCCTGTACCGTCCGGAGTGGGATAATCATCACCAAACACACTTAAAATTTCCAGTTTTCCTGCTGCAACCTGAGCAACATAAGGGAGCAGATTGTTTGGAATGCCGTTGGGATCTTCACCAATCAAGCCTGATTCGTGAGCACCAATGGGATTAAAATAACGAAGAAGAGCAATGCTCCACTCTTTGTCTGCCACAACCAAATCTCTCAAAATGTTTTCAATCATCAGCTTAGTGCTTCCGTAAGGATTAGTGGTAGACAAGGGAAAATCTTCGCTAATGGGAACAGATGCCGGATTTCCGTATACTGTCGCAGAAGAACTGAACACCAGCTTTTTAATATTATACTTTGCCATAACCTCGCACAAAATCAGCGTACCGGTTATGTTATTATGGTAGTACCACAAAGGTTTTTGAACAGATTCACCCACAGCCTTCAGACCTGCAAAGTGGATGACCGCTTCAATATCATTTTCTTCAAACACCCGGGTAACCGCCTCACGGTCTAACAGGTCAGCTTCATAAAACTTAAAATCCTTACCAGTAATTTTCTTAATCCGGTTTAAAGACTCCGGCTTTGAATTTAAAAAATTATCCAAAACCACTATATCATATCCGCTTTCAAGCAACTCTACACAGGTGTGAGAGCCAATATAGCCGGCACCGCCGGTAACTAAAATAGACATAACAACATCTCCTTTTTTGCACTGTTATTTGTATTATAATCCGATTTTTGCAGGTTGTCAAGCTTAATATGTAATCAATATCTCCCGACTTTCAGAGAGCCACTCAACCTCGCAGCCTAAGGACTCAAGGGCAAAGCGGATGGGAATCATTGTTCGGCCGTTTTCTGATATAGGTGCCACATCTAAAATAGCAAACCGTCCGTCTACAAAGGCACCCGCCTCATTTAAATACATCACCACAGAATGAGATTCATAATTAAGGGTGACTTTTTTCTCTTTATCGTTCCATCCCACCTGACCACCAAGGGCTTCCACCACATGCCGGATGGGAAGAAGTGTCCGTCCGTCCCGTATGATAGGTGCCACATCCATGGGGATGCTCTCACCATTTTTTTGCAAATAAGGATGACCCACTTTAAGCAATAACATTCTACCATCTACCGCTGTATCAAATCCATCCTCTTTCTCTGTAATTTGCTCATCGTCTACAGATGGCATCGCCATCATTCCGGGCTTGATGAAATAATAACCTCCATCATCACAAACCGCCGCCCAATCGGCAGATACCTGACCGCATTCAGTATATAAAAGTTCTGTCACGAGCGTTCCGGTTTTATCAATATAACCAAAAAGACCATCCTTCGATACCGCTGCAAATCCTTCTGAAAAAGCACCTGCGCTGTCCCATTCTGCCGGAATCACCAAACGAAAGGATTCATCAATATAGCCATAGCCGGTGTTTGTTTTAACCGGGCACAGACCATCAGAAAACTCTCCTAAATAGGCATACTCATCAGACACAGCAGCGCCTGATGCATCAACAAATGACCAAAGTTCACCCTTTCTGCCCTTAAAATAGCCATCTTTACGTTCAGGCGAAAGCTGGTCCCACCCCGGCATCAGTTGTGTGGTGCCGCTTGCATTAACCGTGCCGTAAGATTCCTGCTTAATAACGGCACTGCCACCGCTAAAATCAAAGGCGAGTTCAAATCCGCCAGGGATGACAACCTGCCCCGCTGTATCAATATAGCCATAAGCATCCCCAATCCGTACGCAAGCACGGTTTTCAGAAAAAGGATATGCCTCCTCATATTCTGCCGGAATCACAAACCGGTTCTCATCATCAATATAACCATAGCCATCCTCGGTTTTTACTAGTGCAAGCCCGCAGGAAAAGTCATTGGCAACATCATACATGCATGGAATACGCAAATCGCCCTGAGGGTCAATGTAACCCCACTTTCCCTCTGCATTTTTCACAGCGCAAAGTTCCTCTGAAAAAGTATATACTTGGCTATAAGCAGGGGGAACAACGACCGCATTTTTTTCATCTATGAAACCGTATAAATCACCTTTTTTAACAATCCGTCGATTTTCTGAAAGCGTGCCTATGTAATCCCACGTGAAATCAACCGCCAAATCAAGATTCTCATCCAAAAGACCCCATTTAAGGTTTTCCACCGCCCGGGCATAGCCATTTTCAAAAGGATACAAATAATCATAGCTTTCCTCTGCGGATACAGGATATATTAAAAACAGACCCGCAAGAAGTATTCCTAACAATTTTCTCATCGTTTTTCTCCTGTTTGATTAAAATCATCTTTTCACATAATAAACTGTATCTATTCCGGCACCTCTATGGTCCTTGATGCGTTTTAATTCCTCAAACTCAAAATAGCTTAAAATCTTAATATGAGCCATATTGGTTGACCAGGTACGGGTAAAGATGTTTCTGTCGGCATATAACTCATTGAATAAATGCAGCAGACTTACTTTTGCCCACTATCAAATAAAATAAGCTCTTCTTTGTCTTTCTTTCTCACCCTGTACATATATTGTAACGCAAAATGATACATTTTTCAATACATTACAAAAAAAGAAAGCCATATGGTGTGTACTCTTAAGGACAGTAATATTAAAAGGCTGAACGAATTCAATCGTTCAGCCTTTTGTTGTAGTGAACGACCTGTGTGTCGTTCCGTTTTATAAGGTCTTAGGATTATCCTAAATATTTTGGAAGATGCAATACATCTTCCCTGCTTGTTATAGTACCGGACATATTTTACAATTATATGAGAATTATCCCGTTTGTATTATTCAATGATTGCGTTAGCTATTCCGTATGTGGCTTGTGCCCAAGTATCACCTTCAGGATTTACTGCCTCAATTTTTAACTGAAGAGCACCACTTAAATTAACATTATAAGTGCTGGGCATTTGATTATGCTTTAGTTTTATAATTTTTATTAATTCATTATCTGCATATATTCTTAATTCTAAATTTTGATTAGCTGTACCATCAACATGTCCTGCCGTAAAGGATAAAGTATTATATTGGCCATTAAGATTATACAAAGATATAACTGACTCGCAATTATATGGCGTAACAGTAAAACCTCTAGTGTATAACTCCCCTGCCATAGAAAAGTTTTTTCCGTTATTTGATGTACACTCTTCATATCTCCATTCATCAAACTCATACGCTGGGCATATATCAGTAAGATATGTTTCTTTTCCAGGCATTTTACCTATGTATACGCTATGACTTGAACCATCCCAGTTTACATCCTTTTCTATTGCTTCGCCTATTGCTCTAACAGGGAGATATGTGGTTCCGTTGTAAATAAATGGTTCAACTGTTTTTCCGGTTGCATCTTTTGGTTCGATTTTCACACCGTCAACATAAATTTTAATGTTGTTATATAGTGCTTCAATTGTCTCTATTCCACTTTTTGCAAACACCTCTCCGCTTGTCAACGTTGCACCAATCAGAATACCTGCAATTAATCCTTGTAATCTCTTTTTCATTTTGTTTTACCTCCAAAAATTTAATTTTAATGTTATTATACTCAATCTTTGAGTATAAGTCAATACTCAATTTATGAGTATGATATTCTAAAAAAAGAATATCATATTTAAGAGGGTTGACGATATGGATTACAGATTAAGATTAAAAAATCTAAGAGAAGATAGTGACTATACGCAAGCATATATCGGTGAATTATTGCAGAAATCTCAACAAGGATATAACCATATTGAAACAGGTAGAGCAGAATTAAAAATAGAAGATTTAGCTATTTTATGTAGATTATATAATGTTTCTGCAGATTATATTATTGGACTAATAGATAAACCGAAAAAATATGATAGAGAATAGTTGAATTATGAATTTACCAAAACGAAAACCAACAAGATTAAAAGGATATGACTATTCTTTGCCGGGTGCATATTTTGTTACCATATGTACGCATAACAGAGAAAGGTTATTTGAAATGGAAAATGTAGGGAACGACCTATGTGTCGTTCCGCCCGAACAAAATAAAATTATTCACAAATGGCTAAAAGAAACAGAAAATAAATTTGCTAACATAAAAATAGATAAATATGTAATTATGCCTAACCATATTCATATTATTGTTGTAATAACGGAACGACACGCAGGTCGTTCCCTACACGATGTGATGCGCTGGTTTGAAACAATGGCTACAAACGAATATATTCGTGACATTAAAAAAGGTGTGCTTAAACCGTTTAATAAAAGATTGTTTCAGAAATCATTTCATGACCACATTATACGTGGCGAAAAAGATTATCAAAAAATATGGGAATACATAGACACAAATCCATTAAAATGGGAATTAGATTGTTTTTATAACGATTAAAGGCTCTCGCAATTTTGCAAGAGCCTTTAACACTATCCTTAAACGTACATGCCATATGATACGGATTTTTTTATTTTAAATCAGGTATCAAGCTTCAATACCGACATGAATGCTTCCTG
>JAZSJR010000117.1:0-3459 GCA_045534415.1 Clostridia bacterium | reverse complement strand
GAACAACAATCAGCAGAATAACAATCAGAACAATAACCAGCAGAACAAAAATAACAACAATCAGCAGAACAAAAATAACAACCAGTTCAACAACGAAAAAAACAACAATAACAACTACTAATAAGAACCTCACGAAAAACTAACGAACTAAAAGTTCGTGTTTTTCGGAGACCTTGTTGCGTTTCTCGACAATAACGTAAAAAAGCCGTTCCGATTACCGGAACGGCTTTTTCCTTTTATGTGGTTTAATCAATACAAGCATAGACAATATTTCTGATGCGTCTATGAATAATCGGTTCTTTTGAATTATGCATATGCTGAGCATAGTAAACAGCCAGTTCATTTTCCGGGTCAATCAGTGCATAATTACCGGTTGCACCACCCCAGCCAAATTCACCAGCAGGGCCGTTTGAACCGCCTGCTACGGGGTCATACATTGTGCGGACGCCTAACCCATAGCCATACCCCGGCATATGGTTTTTCGCATATTCAAAAAACGCATCAAGCACAGAACCTGTTAAATGATTTTTACGCATCAAATCAATGGTGCGCTTTCCTAAAATCTGCTCGCCTGAGGGTGTTTTACCTCCACAAGCCAGGCTATCGGCAAAGCGGATGTAATCATCCACTGAAGAAACAAGGCCTGCACCACCACTTGCATATTCAGAGCCGAAGCGGAAGATATTCATACCGGATATTTTCTCAGCATATCCTTTTTCATCCGAGAACATAAACATAGGCGCAAGGCGCTTTTCTTTTTCTTCATCCATAAAATACGAGGTATCGTTCATCTGCAAAGGCTCAAAAATATTTTTACGGCAATACTCATCTAAACTCATCCCGCTCACGACCTCAACGAGTGCCCCAAGCACATCGTGGCACAGGCTATATTTCCAATTTGTCCCCGGTTCAAAAATCAGCGACTCCTTCGCAAAGGCACGAATGGTATCCACAGTGGGACAACGATGGTCAGACTCTTTTTTAGCATTCATAATGGCACTCCGGCGGATATCATAGTCAAAGCCGGCGGTCATCATAAACAAATCACGAATGAGAATGGGATTCTTTGCCTGACGAACAAGACCATTTTCTTTAACATACATGGTTTTAAATTCGGGTATGTATTCACCCAGTGGGTCTGTCAGCAAAAATGCACCTTTTTCATATAACTGAAGTGCAGCTGCGCAGGTTACCGGCTTTGTAGCCGAATACATATTATAAAGAAGATCTGGCGTCACAGGCTGTTTTGTTTCCGGGTCAGCATAGCCTGACTGATGACGGAACACTTCTTTTCTATGATGATAGATAATACAATCCGTCCCAGGAACGCCTACGCGTTCAGGAATTTCATCTAAAAATTCTCTTAGTTTCTTAAATTTCACAGTTAAATCCTCCGATATGTACGCAGGCAGAGATTCCTCCCTGCCTGCTTGAGCATATTATTCACTGACTTCAATCTTGATTTTTTCATCACAAACCGTTGCGAAAACCTTTGAATGCTGCGGAATTTCTCCCCTTAAAAGCATTTCTGCAATGGGGTTTTGAATTAGCTTTTCAATGGTTCTACGCAAGGGTCGTGCGCCATATTTGGGGTCATACCCCTCCTTTAAAACCAAAGCCTTTGCTTCATCCGAAATCGTGAAGATAATATCACGACTAAAGAGTTCTTCAGCCAAATCAAACACCATCAAATCAACAATCTTGGAAAGCTCAGCCTCCGTCAGCTGATTAAACACAACAATTTCATCAATGCGGTTTAAAAATTCAGGACGGAAAATATCTCTAAGGGCACTTTGCACCTTGTTTTTAATGGACTCATTTTCCGTTTTGTTAAAGCCATAGCTTGAATGTTTTAAGTCAGAACCTGCATTAGATGTCATAATGATGATTGTGTTTTCAAAGTTCACAATTCTGCCGTGGCTGTCTGCCACACGACCGTCATCTAAAATCTGCAAAAGAATGTTAAACACATCCTGATGGGCTTTTTCAATTTCATCAAGCAAAATGATGGAATAAGGCTTTCTGCGGACTTTTTCCGTCAGCTGTCCTGCTTCATCATATCCTACATATCCCGGCGGTGCGCCAATGAGCTTTGACACTGTGTGTTTTTCCATATATTCAGACATGTCCACACGAATCATAGCCTCTTCGTTGTCAAACATAATTTTTGCCAAAGTTTTGGCAAGCTCTGTTTTACCAACACCGGTGGGACCAACAAATACAAAGGAAACCGGTCTTCTCACTTTAGAAAGGCGGGCACGATTTCTGCGAATCGCCTGAGATATCAAGGTAACAGCCTCTTCCTGTCCGATAACACGCTGATGAATGCGGTTTTCCAAATCAAGTAACTTAGCACTTTCCGCCTCAGTAATGCTCTTAACAGGAATCTTCGTCCAATCTTCAATCACCGCTGCCACATCTTCCACCGTCAAAGCCTTATCAAGGGCGGGGGTATCTAACTTGTTAATCTGCTCAACAAGCATGCATTCTTTAGCCTTAAGCTCTGCTGCTTTTTGATAGTCTTCTGTTGAATCACTGGATACAGCATCATCTTTTTCAAGCTGAACCTTGCGAAGCTGTTCCTTTAAATGCATCAACTGAATCAAATCGTGGTTATTTAGATTCACCTTAGAACCTGCTTCATCAATGACGTCAATAGCCTTATCCGGCAGAAAACGGTCCGTAATATATCGTTCAGACATAAGCACAGCCTGACGAATAACCTCATCAGAAATTCTCACGCGGTGATATGCTTCATAATAATCACGAATCCCCTTTAAGATGCCAATAGAATCCTCAATGGATGGCTCGTCTACCATAACCGGCTGAAATCTGCGTTCAAGCGCCGCATCCTTTTCAATATGCTTTCTATATTCATTTAAGGTGGTAGCACCAATCACCTGCACATCGCCACGGGCAAGTGCCGGTTTTAAAATGTTAGCAGCGCTCATAGCACCCTCAGCATCTCCGGCACCAACAATGTTATGCAGCTCATCAATGACCAAAATAACATTGCCAAGCTCTTTTGCTTCTTCTAAAATCTTCTTAAGGCGTGCCTCAAACTGACCTCTGAACTGGGTACCTGCCACAATGGCAGTAAAATCAAGCAGATAAATATCTTTATCAAATAATTTAGCAGGCACTTGTTTTTCGGCGATTCTCACAGCGAGTCCCTCTGCGATGGCTGTTTTACCAACACCCGGTTCACCTAACAAAACAGGATTATTTTTAGAACGACGATTTAAAATCTGCACCACACGGCTGATTTCACTATCGCGACCAATAATACGGTCAATCAGGTGATTTTTTGCCTTAGCTGTTAAATTAGTACCATAGGTATCAATCAACCGCTTTTGTTCCTTTTTCTTCTTTTTGGTTGCCGTTTGAGTACCGCCCTTGCCCTCAAAGGAAGAGCTTGCATCCAAACTGTCACCACCCTGCTGACCAAAAATGCCCGGC
>JAZSJR010000057.1:0-3556 GCA_045534415.1 Clostridia bacterium | reverse complement strand
TGTCTAACAAAAGTAGGCCCGCCCGGCAGGGCATAAATACAACACCATTGTTAAATCCCTCCAACACCTTCGGGAGTCCCCCTCCCTTTAGGCAAGGGAGGCTTCTCTCACAAAATAAATTTGCTAAATTTGCAACTTTTCTATACAACTAAACTTATTAATGTCTTTTTAGGTTTATTTCTACTCATCGGTTAACCCTTTTTTGAACCACGCGACTATCGCGTGGTTTTCGTTATACAAAAACAAGGTGCTGCCTGTTGGCAGCACCTTGTTTATAATTATCTTGTTACGCCACTTAAAATATCGGATATAATATCCAAGACTTTCTGATGACATCCACCGCAGCCTGTGGAGCAATGGGTTACCTTTTGCACCTCTTCAAAGGTTTTGAGTACATCCTCAAATTTTGTGTTGCTATGAACTGCATCAGAAATGTCAGCATAGCTTACCTGCTTGCAGTTACAAACCATATAATTTTCCATAAAAATACCTCCTGATCATCTCTCCCTCAGCATGCTTTTGCCACATTGGGAATTATTTATTTTATATTTTTAATACCATGTAAACTTAGACTCTGAACCACTGTCGGTTCGCGCGTCTGTGTCAAGCCCTTGTGCCACCTGGCGAATAACCTCTGCCACACGCTCTGCACAAGCCTTGCTGCCCTCCTCTGTGAGATGAGCCTTGTCATCGTCGCGGATATAGGTTTCAATATTCGGCAAAACAAAGTTATATAAATCGTTAATGATAATGCCCTTTTTTTCAAGATGCGGTACAATCAACTGATTATAACGAATTACTCTTTCATTGCTGAATATTTTATCATTCTGCATTTTCAAAGGCGTCGTTGTGGCAAAAATAACCTTTTCATAACGGGATAATAGCAAGTCTGCCAGCCTAGTCATATCTTTTACATAATCATCTTCTGAGGTAAAGGCACCATCGCCAAACAAATCACAGGCGTCCCAATGGCCATTATTCCAGTGGATAATCCGGCTACCTGCCATATCGTCCCGATAATCATACATACAACGAAACGTATGCTTTGCAAAACGGTCATTCCCCTCAGACTGATACACCTCAAAACCCTCACCTAAATAAGAGGGCACATAAGGGCCATATCCCATCAAACGGATGGAGTCACCCAGCAATGTTACTTTAATCATAATCCTCACCTCTTTCACAAATGGAAAATCCTTATTAGCGCCATACTATAGCAAAAGTATATACTAAGATAATAGCAGTTTTTTAAGGCTCTGTCAAGAAATTGAGCCTTGCAAAACTCAAAAAAAATTAGATTTTTATAACAACGTAAATTTATTTTTTTCAAATAAAATCTTACCCTCATCACGCATTTTGCAAAGCTCATTTGACATGGCACTTCTGTCAACAGATAAAAAGTCTGCAAGCTGCTGGCGGTTAAAGGGAATGGTAAAACTTGAACTGCTTTGCTTTTTTGCTTCTTCAGATAAATATGATATCAACTTTTCCCGGGTGGTACGCCTTGACATATGCCCCAGCTTTTGCACCAGCTTTCTGTTTTTCTCTGAGATTGCAAAAAATAGATTCTGCACAATCATAGAATGAAATCTGCAGGCAGATGAGCAGGTTGTTAAAACACGCTTCACATCAAACAATATAACAACACTGTTTTCCACCGCAACAACATCGTGAGAAACCGCGCCGCTTTCTGGCGCAACGTAGGCTTCACCAAACATTTCTCCTACTGAGATTTGACCCAATATGCTCCGGTTTCCCCAGTAATCATCTTTTTGAATGTGCAAATCACCCTCCACCAAAACAGCAATGTCCCGCAGGCGTTCTCCCTGTCGCACAACATATTCTCCCTTTTTGTAAGAGCAAAGCCTTGCACCAAGGCAAGAGAGCATAGACTCTATCTCCTCTGCGCCAACGCCGGAAAACATTTGCGCTCTTTTTAATATAGAAATATATTGTTTCATATTTTTCTCCTTTCGTTGTAAAAACAACAGACTTGTTTTATTTATTGTACTATAATGTAAATACAAAGTCAACAAAGGGAGATGAATGAATATGATAAGAAAAATCATTAAAATTGACGAAGAAAAATGTAACGGCTGTGGTCTTTGCGTTAGTGCCTGCCACGAAGGTGCCATTGAACTCATAAACGGAAAAGCGAAACTCACCCGCGAAGATTACTGTGATGGTCTTGGGGATTGTCTACCCGCCTGCCCTGTGGATGCTATTTCTTTTGAAGAAAGAGAAGCGCCTGCCTATGATGAAGCAGCTGTACAAAAGGCAAAGGCACAAAAAAGCACTGCGACACTTCCCTGCGGTTGCCCGGGAACACAGTCAAGGGCAATTCACAGAGAAGCCTCTGACTGCACAGTTGCAATGCCCCCTGCCACAAATGCCAGTCGGCTTTCACAATGGCCTGTGCAAATTAAACTTATGCCCGTGAATGCCCCCTATTTTGACGGAGCAAACCTACTGGTGGCTGCCGATTGCACGGCTTATGCTTACGGAAATTTTCACAACGAATTTATCCGCAACCGCATTACGCTCATTGGCTGCCCCAAGCTTGACGAGGGTGATTACACCGAAAAGCTAACCGCCATTTTAGAGAATAACGACATAAAAAGCGTAACCGTCGTTCGCATGGAAGTTCCCTGCTGTGGTGGCATTGAAAATGCAGTGAAAAATGCTCTGATTGCAAGCGGAAAATTTATTCCCTGGAGTGTTGTCACCATTACCACTGACGGAAGAATTTTAGAATAAACTGATACAAAACCCCTTGAAGCAGGTTCTGCTTCAAGGGGTTTTTTAGGCTTATTATTTCTCTAAAACTCTTAATCTAAAACAAGTGTGGGAGGAGTATAAATTCTTGCAGCATATTCAGCATCTAAAGAATATAAGCCTTTTGAATCGTTGCCGAAGAGCTCCATCTTTTTAATCATATCATCGGCATTCTTTTCTGTGTCAAGCTGTTCTTTTACAAACCAGTCTAAGAACTGCATGGTTCTGAAATCCTTAACATCATATGCGGCAGCATAAATGTCATTAATAAGGCTGGTTACATATTTTTCGTGTTCAAGACCTGCTGCCAAAGGCTCTGCCAGAGTTTTAAGCTCTTTGTCCGGCTTGTCAACTGCACCAAGTGTTACCTTTTCGCCGCACATCTGCAGATATTTTAAAAACAGCATAGCATGGTCGCGTTCTTCCTGCGCCTGAACCATATACCAGTTTGCATAACCGTCAAGACCCTGCGCCTCATAAAAAATTGAAAAATCAAGATAGAGATAAGCAGAGTACAATTCTTTTGTTATTTGTTCGTTCAATAATTTTGAAACTTTTGCATCCATATACAAATTCCTCCTTTTAAAGACAGGCGACCGATACATCGGTCGCCTGCAAGCTATATCTTATTTAAAGTATCTTTTCAGTAAACCTTCTAAGCCTTTACCATGGCGAGCTTCATCACGAGCCATTTCATGAACGGTGTCGTGGATTGCATCCAGGCCGTTTTTCTTAGCGCAAGCTGCTAAGTCGAACTTACCCTGAGTTGCGCCGTATTCGC
>JAZSJR010000196.1:0-2758 GCA_045534415.1 Clostridia bacterium | reverse complement strand
GGAAAACCCTTGATTTTTCAAGGGTTTTTTCATTTTTGGGAATTGGACTGCCTTTGCGAAAAAGGCAGTTTTTTGTTTAAAACAGGGCGTTTGGCACAAATCTGGCACAAAAAGCTTTTTTCAAAAGCCCGCAAACCCTTGATTTATAAGGGTTTTCTGGCATTCGACTGGATTTGTTCCTGGCACAAAACAGGGGAAAACATGCCGTCAATGACGCCTCTCGCCGCTTCGATATCTTCCTGCTGGGTGTGGACATATCGGTCTTGAAGCGTTGCTAAATCCGCATAACCTCCGATGGCTTGAAGGGTCTTGATTGATACTTGTGCCCGCTGAGCGAAGGTCATATAGGTGTGCCGGAAAACGTGCGGCGTGGCTCCGTGAAGGTCAATGCTTTCGCCGATTCGCCGCCACATCCATTGAAATGATTTTTCGGTGATAGGGGTTTCCTGCCCGCCAATCACATAGCAATCCTTCTGCCCCGGTGTGAGCCATTGCCGCAACGCCGCAGGAATAGGTATTTGCCGGATGCCCGCCGCTGTCTTGGGGGTAGATATCTGGGGCATATTGCTTTTGTAAGTGACGCCGCGGCGAACGCAAATTATTCCTTCTGCCAAATCCACATCATCCCATCGCAGACCCAGCACTTCATTTCGCCGCATACCGGTATAAATCAACAACCGCAGAAAAAGCCTTTCCTGCTCCCGTGATAGCCGCGGCAACTGACAGATGATATCGTTCAATTCCACCGATGTCAGAGCGTTGCGGGTGGTAACTTTACGCGAAGGATTTACCAACCGTTTACTGCGAGCAGGATTGCGGAGCAGAATACCATCCTCTGCCGCACTTTCCAGTATCATCCCCAGCACCATCACCATTTCACGAATGGATTTGCGGGACATAGCGGCTTTGCTGTTCATAAACCGCTGAACATCGTCGGTGGTAATACTGCGGATATCCCTTTCGCCAAATACAGGTAACAGATGCTTGTTCAGAATGGTGGAATACTCTCGTAAGGTCGTGTGCTTCAGGTGATTTTCCTTATACAACGACATCCAGTTAGCGGCATACGGTGCAAATGGATGAGTGTTCTCCATTGCTGGAGGGGACAACACATCGCTGTGTCCAGCAACCGCCTTAATAGCATTCTCAACCAATTCTTTTTGCGAATAACCTGAAATCCAATGTGTTTGTCCGCCAATATTGATACGCTGCCTTAATCGTTTTGTCATAGATGCTCCCTTTCTCTATGAAACGATTTTATGCTGTTTTCAATGTGCGCCCCTCAATTATAGCATTAAATCTCACTCAATGAAAACGAAGAAATAAATTTTATAGGTTTCCTTTTACACATTAAGAGACACCCTTAATTTTTTAGCTGTAAGCCTCAATTCTTTGACTAAATCCATAATCTTTTAGGAAATACCCTGAAACGGTTTGTCATGGGTGACAGACCGCTATTGTTTTATTCTGCGTGAGAACAACACAATTCAAATTGTCAAGAGAAAAACTTAAATACACTGTCCGTCTATCGCACACCCACACTGATTATAATATGGTCACAAGGTTGAGGGAAGCAAAACCAAAAGCCTTGAAAAATGAAAGGAGGCTACTCTGATGAGAGCCAATGAAATCAAGATTGACCGCCAGAAGAACACCGTAACCGTCCCCGTCTCCTTCCTGACTGCTGCTGGTAATATCCATTCCGCAGAATATCAGGAATACCTGAAGCTGAAGGCAACCTATCCCAACTTCACCATCGTGACTAAAAAGAATGAACGCACCAAGAACAACGGCATCTTGGGAGAGATGACCTACAAGAGCATGAGTGACTTTATCAAAGGCTTCGAACCGACCCAAGAAGCATATAAAAAGGCACTGCGCGAAATGGATGATTTGCGGGCGTTTTACAAAGGGCAGCGCGGCGCTTATCTCAAAGTCAAGGAATGGTTCCTTGACAAATATAAGGATGAATTTGAGCGCATCAAGGCTGAAAAAGAAGCAGAAAAACGCAGTAAGCGTGAAGCTGATTTCCTCTACCATCCGTCCAACATTTAACTGACAATATAAAAAATATAGAAAGGTGAGTAAAAAACTATGTCTAAGAAGAATGGTATGATGTTTTCTCTGGAAATGAAGAAAAACGGTGGCTATTTTCTGGAGGTTCTCTCCAACACGCTCCATATTACCCCCTTGTTTGAAAAGAAAGCAGCGGTATACGGCACCAAGGAATGCGAAATCATGGACACGCTGCTGCTGCGTAATGCTGTGAAGCCCACAATTAAGGTTCATGAAAACAAGCGTGCTCCTCGTATCACTTACCTGATGATGGAAGTGTTTATCAGCAAGATGCCGAATGCGGAAGCGAATTTTAGGGAATACAAGAGTGTATGCCTGAAAAGCAAAGTTGCCAAGAACCCTTACAAAGAAGTGCTGTCTTGGTTTGAAAAGGCTTTCCCCTTCTATCACAACCTGAAAGTGGAAGTTGACGGTAAAGTTGTGTGGAATGCTTTGGATGAATATCGAAAGGCACTTGAAAACCAGTCCGGCAATGCGAACAATATCATCACCCTTTCTGCGGCTACGGAGGATAAAAAAGATGCTGTTGCCTCCGCATAATCCCAAGGGGCATAAGCAGATGCCTCCCGGCGAAAGAGCAAAAACGCTCTTTCGCCTTTTTAATTTCAAAGAAAAAAGCCGCTGAAATATCAGCAGCAGAAAAACATCTCAAACGAAGGGTGAGAGAAAGATAGAATATAAT
>JAZSJR010000018.1:0-3561 GCA_045534415.1 Clostridia bacterium | reverse complement strand
AGACTCATAATAAAAGCTTTTTGCCTTCATAAGTTTTACACCCTCCTCTCCGTTGAAAAATAAAGAAGACATACCTAAAAGGTATGTCTTCTTTATTGGTGCGGATAAGAGGACTTGAACCTCCACGAGATTGCTCCCACTAGCACCTGAAGCTAGCGCGTCTGCCAATTCCGCCATATCCGCATATTGCGTCATAACCTGACAACATATATATGATAGCACAAAGACAGACTCTTGTCAAGAAAAACTTTTTGTTTTTTAAAAGTTTTTTTAAAAGAGAAAAAATATCGGGGAGTGCGGTGCAATCCCCTGATATTTATTGTATTTCTACAATCTTAATTTTATCGGCAGAATATGTGGTGGTGCTGACGGCAATATCCTGCATAATGGCGGCATCAACCTCGTTTAACCCCTGGGTTTTAACAGCAATGCTGACTAAATTTTCTCCCATAAAAGCCACAACGTTATCATAGCCTTTGGCACGAATCAGGTTTTCAATCATAACCTCTTTTTCTGTAAAATCTGAAAGCAGATGAATTTCGTCCTCTGCCTTTGTTCTTGCTGCTTTATCTGTGCCTTGGGCGTTTAAAATTTCTGTGAGCATATCCATAGATTCACTGCGTTTTACATCACGTTCTAACCGGGCACGGGTAAAGTAATCATCTCTTGAGGCTGTGTCCGGGGAACGGCTCTCTGTATTGGTACTAACCATTTTTGCTTCCCCCAGTTTTTTGGAAACCTCGCTGTAAACGGCGGCAACATCAGGGTCTATGGCGTCTTGCTGGAAGCTCCAGTTTAAATATCCGGCAACACCGATTAGCATTAGTAGGCATACGGCGGTAATCTGTCGCTTGTGCAAGACGATCATACGTCTTTTTTGGGGCGCCTTTTTTTTGAAAAGTTTCAGGTTAAGTTTTTCTGTCAGTTTCATATTGTTCCTCCCTTTGTTGTTTTATGATTTGCAAAGAACCTGCACCCGGTGGGGTGCAACATTTAAAACGGCGCGGACGGCATTAATAACATCAGCCTGCAGAGTGGGATCATCAGCGCCCTTTGCTGTAATAAAAACACCTGACACTTTTGGGGCGACAGTTTTGAGCAAAATAGGCGCTTGGTTGCCGCCGCTTTCGTTTTTTAAAGCGGGGGCGCTTTCTGCTTGTCTGTTTTTTTCAGTTACAATGCCATCATCGGCGTTTTTCTCGTCATAGGATTCGCTTTTTGCGTAATACATCTCTCCGCCATCTTCCACAGTTATCATTACGCTGACATCACTGATGCCGCGGACGGTTGTCAGCATATGGGCAAGCCTTTTTTCAAGCTCTTTTTCATACAATTTTCTGTCTGAAAAGCCTGATTCGACAGCCGGAAGAGTGGTCTGACTTTTGGTTTTTGGGAAAAGGTCCGGCAGGATGAGAAGCAGGACCCCTATCAATATTATGATGACAAGTCTTTTGGTATGCATCAATTTTTCAAGATATTGTTTAAAATTAAACTTCATGGCGTGATTATTGCCTCCTCTACGCCGTATTTTTCGGCAATGTATTTTGCCATATCCTTTGTGTGCGGATGAATTGAAACCCTATGAATGCCAACAATTTGACCGGATTCATTTATGTCACATCGCACACGGCAGGATACAGCGTTTCCATAGGTTTTAAAAAGGTCATCCGAGATGGCATCTGCCAATTTTTTTTCAAAGCTTTCTGCCACATAAGGTTGCGGGGTTGGTATGGCAATGTTTTTATCGGCAGAGGGCACAGAAAAGGATAAAGAATTAATATTTTTTGGCAAGCTTGCAATGGGTTTTAATATAACCAGCATAACAAGAAGACCAATCAAAAGCCCGGTATATTTTTTGTTACTTCCCTCCGGCAACAGATTTTCAAGCAGGACGGAAAGCAGAGATATAATAATGATGGAAATGGCATATTCATTTAAAATTTTCATTTGTATCCTCCGTTTTGGCTAAAAAAAGAATCCGCATAAAAGTGCAATGCTGATGATGAACATAACAGACACCATTAGAAGAATTGAAAATATCAGGGTAATGTTGCCGGCAAGCTCGGAAATCAGGCGGACAACACGCTTATCTGTAGCCGGTTCTGCTATGCCGGCAGCAAAGCGGTATAAAAGGGAAACCGTCAGTATTTTCAGTAGCGGAAGAACACAAAGGGCAATTAAGGCAAGGACGCCTGTCACACCGATAGACCCTTTTATCAGCTTTAGGCTTGCAATGACTGCTTCAATGGACTCTGCCAGCACACTGCCAACCAGGGGAATGAAATTGCATAGGGCATATTTCACTGTTCGTCCGGCAATGCTGCCTGTAGCAAAGGCAGAAAAACTGTGGATTCCCAAAATGCCGACAAAAATTGTCAAAAGAAGACCGAGCCCCCATTTAATAATATTTCTTGCGGTGGTAATGAGTCCGGCAATCTGAAACCGATTGCTCATGGCATTGGTTACAGATAAGGCGGTAACCACAGAAATAAGCGGCAGAAAAAACTGCTGACAAATAGCGACAAAGCTTTGCATGGCAAGAAATAGCACCGGATAAAAACCGCTCATGGCAGCTTGACCTGCTGAGGAGACTAGGCCGCATAAAACCGGCATTAAGGATGCAATGAACAACATGAGGCTATCAATGGTTTCGGCTGCAAGCTCTGACAAAGAAGCAATGATGCTGACAGATAACCCGGCAATGACAGCGAAACAGGCAAGAAAAGCAACCTCGCCGATGCTGCTTTCAGGCATGGTTTGCTGCAGGTTGCAGAGGATACCGGCTAAAATGGCAAGAACCAGCAGTTTAACCAGTGTGGCAAGGTTTTCTTTTACTTCTTTCAGCAAAAGATTCAGCAGGGATTGTATCATGCTTTCAAAGGACAGGTCAAAATTGCCGGTAAGAAGCTTCTGGACGGTTTCTCCAAAGCTTAAATTTGGTGATTGAATTGTTTTTGCTGCCTCTAAAGCCTGCTCCGTTATTTGTTTATCCGGTGATTCGTATGAAAAAGCAATAGGCGCAAAGACGGCGCAGAACAGAAAAAGAATCAGCAAAGCAAGAGCTAATTTTTTCATTGGTGACTCCTTATGTGGGTAAAATTCCCGTTAAAAGGTTTAATACGGAGGTTAGAATAGGAATGCTTGTTGCAATGATAATAACCTTGCCGGCAAAGTCAATTTTTTGTGCTATGGCATTTTGCCCGGCATCCCGACATACCTCGCTACCGAAGCAAGTGAGGTATGAAATGCCTATGATACGGATGACGGTTTTTATGTAGCTTTCATCTAAAGAAAGATGCTGCGAGATTGTATCGATTACATCAAAAATATAGCGGATTTCGGTCAGGGAAAAGAAAAAGATGACGGCAGAGGTTATGATGCCGATAATGGCCGCAAAGGCAGGCTTATATTCTTTTAAGATAATGGCGGCGACGGCGCCGGAAACACCAATGCCGATGAGTTTTGTTATATCCATATCTACAGGTCAAAAATTGTTTTGATGGTCTGAAACATCTAACTGATTTCGTTCAGCATCATCAAAAGCACAACAATGAGACCGGC
>JAZSJR010000126.1:0-2599 GCA_045534415.1 Clostridia bacterium | reverse complement strand
TTCTCTTAGAGGCAAATCTTGACCCTAACATTTTGGTAGGCGGAATTTTACCCTCCATTGCCAGCAACATGCGTTTGGGCACTAGGGACTACTTAGTGACAGAAGCCTGCGAATATTGCGGCAGTTTCCTGAAGTTTTTCCCGAAAATCAGCTTGATTTTAAATGTTGAAGAAGACCATTTGGACTACTTTAAAGACATTAACGATATTATTGATTGCTTCCACGAATTTGCTGAAAAAACACCGGAAGATGGTGCTCTCATTGTAAACGGCGATGATAAAAATGCTCTGTTGTCCGTAAAGGGTGTAAACAGACAGATTATCACCTTTTCCACCGAAAACAAAGAGGCTGGTTTTTACGCAGGTGACATTTGCTACGATGACACCGGTTGTGCCAGCTTTTCTGTGCTGAAAAATGGTGACTTCTATATGTCAGCTCATCTCTCTGTTCCCGGTCCCCACAATGTTAAAAACGCGTTGGCAGTGATTGCTGCGGCTGACCTTTTGGGAGTTAAAGCTGAAGATATGCAAAAAGGCTTTGATGCTTTTGGTGGTACCAAGCGCCGTTTTGAACAAAGAGGTCTTTATAACGGTGCCCGGGTCATTGATGACTACGCCCACCACCCCACCGAGATTATGACCACCCTAAAAACCGCCAAAAACGCCACAAAAGGCAAGGTTTGGTGCGTATTCCAGCCTCATACTTACACACGTGCATTTAAGCTGAAGGAAGAGTTTTCTAAAAGCTTTTTTGATTGCGATGGTGTTGTGGTTGTAGATATTTACGCTGCCCGTGAAAAGGACACCGGCTTAATTAACAGCCGCAGTCTTTGTGAAGAAATAAAGAAACAATCCGGCAATGCACAATATGCCGAAAGCTTTGCCGCTGCTGAAGAAATTTTAAGAAAACAAGCAAATCCCGGTGATTTTATCATCACCTTAGGAGCAGGCGATGTGAACAAAATTGCAGAACATTTAGTCTGTGAGAAAAACTAAACAGAAAGTCATAAAATAGTTTTTTTACTAATACAATATACCGTATATCCTATTTTAAAAGAGAGTTCCTCTTTTGTCTACTACGAAAGGAGACATACGGTATGTTAAACTGCATTGAAGATAACGAAGCCTGCGTCGTAGGCGTTGTTTGCGGATATTTATCCTATAGCCACGATGTTTACGGCGAGCGGTTTTACCGCTTTATGCTTCGCTCTGACCGTCTGAGTCAGAACAGTGACTTAATTTGTGTAACCGTTTCAGAAAAAATGCTGACAGACATCAGCGTTGATATTGGTGTTCATCTTTCTGTTTCCGGTCAGTTCCGTTCTTACAACAACTATTCAGGGGTAGGAAACAAACTGGTGCTGACACTGTTTGCAAAAGACATTACGCTGACAGACGAAACAGAAGAACCCATCAACGAAATTTATTTAAACGGTTATATCTGTAAACCCATTGTGTATCGTGTTACACCTTTTGGCAGAGAAATTGCCGATATCCTGCTGGCAGTGAATCGTGCCTTTAACAAGTCTGACTACATACCCTGCATTGCCTGGGGCAGAAACGCCCGCTTTGTAAAGCATTTAGAGGTAGGGCAAAACCTGAAAATTTGGGGCAGAATGCAGTCAAGAGAATATCAAAAGAAAATCAGCGAAACCGAAACCGTTACCAAAACAGCCTATGAGGTATCCATCAACAGGCTGGAAATTGGTGATGAGGACGGCAAAGAAAGGGAGACCGACCATTTTGCTGAAGAGGAATATATTATTTGATTTAGACGGCACCTTAACAGACCCTATGATTGGCATAACAAAATCAGTTCGTTATGCCCTCTTGCATTTTGGAATTGAAGTGCCCACCTTAGAAGAACTGACCCCCTTTATCGGTCCGCCCTTAAAAGGGTCATTTCAGAAATTTTATGGATTTTCTGAAAAAGACGCTGAAACAGCTCTTGCAAAGTACCGGGAATATTTTTCTAAAACCGGGCTGTTTGAGAATCAGGTATATGAGGGCATTCCCTCTCTTTTAAAAGAGCTGAAAAGCCAGGGAGCGGTTCTCTACCTTGCCACTTCAAAGCCAACCATATATGCCACGCAGATTTTGGAACACTTTAATCTATTAGCCTATTTTGATTTTATCGGTGGCAGCGAGCTTTCCGGCGAGCGGGTTGAAAAAGCTGATGTAATTGATTATGTTCTCAGAGAAAAAAATATTCCAAAGGAAAGTGCCGTTATGGTAGGTGACCGTTGTTTTGATGTGATAGCGGGAAAAGAGGCAGGTCTTACCACAATCGGTGTTTTATATGGCTATGGTGATACAGAAGAACTAAAGGATGCAACTTACCTTGCAGAAACAGTAGACGATTTAAAAAAGCTATTACTTGCATAAAAAAGAGGCTGCAACAAAAAATCTGTTTGTTACAGCCTCTTTTTTTATTTAGGGCGGACGCAAGATATTGCATTTTGCTACACCCTATAAATAAATATCCCCCCGTATAACGGGGGGGTCTTTTTCGGGCATAGCCCTAATACTACTGGCTACGCACAAGTGCGTTTTTTATTGGCCTGCCAGCCATGCAATTACTACTAGCTACCCATAAATGG
>JAZSJR010000210.1:0-4406 GCA_045534415.1 Clostridia bacterium | reverse complement strand
AATCTGCCATATTCATCAAAATAATTGTTGGGACGATAATCTTCAGGACGCTTTCTTATAATCCATTCACGGAAGCTGTACTGATAGTCTCTTGTCGTATCGTCAAGTGACATTTGCAAGTAGTAGTCATTATCCATCTTCAGATTTTTTGATGAGAAGGTAATACGAATTTCGTCTTCATTCTCTAAGTCTCCAAGCTGAGACTGCATCATAACATTATCATCTTCATCCACGATTTTTGCGTTAACTACGCAGCTTGCAAGGTCAATTACACCGTAGTCCATGATAGAGGTTACAAGGTTAATGTCACCCTCGCCGCCTTCGCCGTAAATAAGACCTTTATAGGTGGGAGTCTCTAAGTAAGCTTCTAAGAAGGGGTCATGAGCGATTTTATAAATCGCAATGTTATCAAACCAGGCAGTACCCTGATCAACTACACTTAAATACTGTGTAAATGTTACGCTGTCTGCCTCGTGCTCTAAGTCAATATACTGAATGGAGGTTACCCAGTCACGGTCACGCACAATGTTTTCACTGGCCTGATAGTGACCGGTACTTTCACCGGTTGTGGAGTTGTTGTAATAAATAGAACCACGAACACCTTTATTTTGAGCACTACCGCCGCTACGCATAACAGAGTCTGTCAGTCCGGTACATTTTACGTGTGCAATACCTAAAACTGAATCACCGGGTTTTAAATCAAGGCCGGAAACTTTAAATGTGATACTGTTGGTGCCACCCTCACCCGGTGCCATTCTGTAAGATGCTTTGCCCTCATAGGCGTTGCCGTTTGTATCCAGTTTAGCACCGCTATAGTTTGTCAAAGAAAACATTGGGTCTGCCATAACGTTCCCTTTTTCAAAATCATGCATACCCAAAAGCGTACGCTCTAAGTTTTCTGGGTTAAACGCTAACGGTCTTGACTTATCCAGTCTGTCTCCTTCTACAACAACCGGATTCACCAACGCATCTAAGCGGCTGATAACAGCACAAACCTCAGCACGGGTTAAACCGGCTTCGGGGTTAACCTTGTTTTTATCGTCACCCTGAATGAGACCTGCTGCTACAACACGCTGAACGCTGCTAACAGCATCTGCCGAAATTTTGCTTTGGTCAGCAAAAGCACCTACACTTGATGTGTCAACTTCAATCTGCTCTTCTGCTAAGATGCGGTCTAAGATAACCATAACATCTTCACGGCTAATCACCTGACCAACACCGAACTCAGTTTCACTGATGCCGGGGTTTAAGCCAATCTCTTCAGCCGTTGCAACATAAGGTGCATACCACGCTGCCATATCCACATCTTCATAGGAACTTTCAGACTGTGACAAGGTTTCTAAAATAGTACCCACTGCCATTTTTACAAACTCTTCACGGGTTACTGTGTCAGCGGGAGCAAAAACTTTATTACCTCTGCCGTTTATGATACCTTTTGTATGTAATTCTTCCACATAGTCGTATGCCCAATGGACGATAGATACGTCAGAGAATGTGGTTTCCTGATTACCGGTACGATAGCGACTGACAACAGCATTGTCAACTGCCAGGGCAAACCCTTTAACCGCACTCTTCGGGTTTGAAAAACCGATGGTAACTTTCGGGAACTCGCCCTCTACTGCGCTCTGTGCTAAAATCTCACCGGCTTCAGACAGAATGTAGAGCTTAGCGCCACCATTTTCTACAACGTATTTGGCTGTATACCAAACATCAGTTTCATAGGCAAAACCGGTGTCAATACCACCTGCCATCACAATTTTGTCTTTATAAAAAGTCAAACCGGGATGGTTTGTAAAGTGGTCAACAGTTGCATATGCTGCCTCTAATCGAACTGCCTCATCGTCACCCTCACCGCGATTTTTAACGCAGAACTGATAGGAAAGCTCAGCTGCATTAAACTTTTCATCCAGCACAAACACCTGACCGGGTATAGAGTTTCTTTCAGTGATGACTTCACCGTATTCTTCTGTATACACCGGAGAGATCAGCATTGCTCTGCCTTCGTATCCCTCTTCGGTAATGGAAACAGTCGTACCGTGAAGCAGACGGTTTGCCGCGTCTCGGGTCACATTCATAATGTCACTTGTGTAACGGTTATTATTACCGTTAAAAGCAGATGTCTGCACAGTGACCGCCGCATTGTTAAAATTGTCTTGCACAACAAGCCTTGCCTGCTCATCTGCAAATGCACCAATACAGAGCATAGGAATGCTCAGGCAGATAACAAGCAAAAGTGCTGTCAACTTTTTAAACATATTGGCTTCCTCCTTTTTCTATCATTGTCTTTAATGCAAAATTTCTTCTTACATTATATTATTTAATTTATTATATCATTTTGCATGTCATAAATATATGTAAAATCCTAGGATAATCATTGTCTAATCTTAGGATTTTACAAAAATATTACATTTCACTGATATGAATAATTTTGGTGCCAAATTCACCAAAAGACAGATGCAGGTCACCCTGTTGAACAGTCAGTTCTTCACCGGCGATAGCATCATAAGCAGTATAATCACCGATAAAGCTTTCCGCAAAAGTAACGGTTACATCGTCATGCGCTCTGCGGGTGGGGTTTGTGATAAAGGCAAGCAGAGATTTTTTGCCACGTAAGTCTGTATACACATGGAAGCTGACTTTCACATCATCAGTAGAGGTTTTCACCCACTCGGTATTATCTTTAAACGTATACCATTCAGACTTTTCTGTGGGGAAGCTGTCAATCGCCTTCCAGTATGGCTCAATGATATCCAGATGGGCGAACATTCTCGGTCTTGGCAGTGCACCGTTAATAATGGTAACTGCCAGCGCCATGGAAAATGTCCAATCCGGATATTCCACAATGACAAAATCCACCGGTACACCGGAGGGTTTTCCGGCAAGGGTGAAGTTGTAGTAATCCAGCGGAATATTCTCTGCCCCCGAATCACGGATATACCAAACAATCTCTTCGCCGGTATAATTGCTGTGAATAAAGGAGCGTGACGAGAAGTTACATTTTGAGCCTTGATGCGAATCAACCATACCGCCGCGGGGTTCAAAAATGGAATAAAGGCCTTTAAACAGTGCGCGGATGCCATATAACGGATAGGTTGGGTGAAGCTTGCCGTTTTTATCACGATAACCACAACCATGCTTTTCGTTCTGACAGCCGGTGCCGCCCAAATCCATATAAACGCCATCTAAATCCAGCTCATCAGCAAGCTTTCTAATACCTTCAATCATTGTATTTTTCCAGTCAGACTGATAGCATACAATGTAATCACGCTGGAAGGGTTCGCGATACCAACCGAACCAGCCGTCAGCATCGCCCGGCACACGGATGATTTCATCAACCTTGTTATCTTCCCAGTATGGACCGATGGTTGAAATTTCATAACCAAAGTAAGGAACAAATTCAATGCCGCGCTCATGACACTCGTGAATGATATTTTTAATCACTCTTTTTCTCTTAACGGGCACTTCCCAGAAGTTCTGAGTGGTGTTCCATGCTTCGTGCAGAATCAAAGTGGTAACACCGGCTTCTTTCATTCTGTCATAAGCATTCTTGCCGCCAAACAAGTCAGAGGGCGTTGCAAGATATGTATCGTAATGATCCATCAAATGTTCTTCATGATGACCTGCAATGTGCAGAATTCTTCTCTTTTTGGCAAACTTATTCATGGGCTTTAAGGGTGTTGCCAAAAAGCCGAAGTGATATGTCAGCGGATAATATGAATAAACCGGACCATTATTGCCACGAGCCACCCAAGATGTGGGGTGACCATCTAACAGACGAAGTCTTAAAACAACTTCATCCTCTTTCACCACAATTTCAAGTGCCTTATCCTCATCGGCAGGCTCCCAGTTCTTGCCTGTTTCGCAGAAATAAGAAAAACCTTTAGCACCATTTTCAGTTAAGGTGATCAGCGGTGCAAATGACATGGAAACAGAATCTGTTAACTGGCCGCAGGTTTTAACCACCGCATCAGAAGAGGTGTTTGAATCTGCAAAGTTAACTGCACCTTCTGTTGTCATCTGATACATCATGGCATACTCACGCTTAATGGGAATTTCAACCCACAGCTTGTTCACTTCAAAGCTAACCTTTTTGCCCTTTGAGTGGCCAAAAATTTCAGAAGCGGTAGAACCTTTGGGAACAATTTTAAGGTTAATGCCCACCAAACCATCATATTCAACGGTAATGGCAGTGTTAATCACATAAGCATCGCTTTTTTGAATGCCGCAGATAACAGCTTTATCAGCTTCTGCAGACATCAGATAATGAGACTTGTGTGCCCAGTTGGCTTCCTCGCCACCTTCTTCCAGCACAATGCGGATGGGGCCGGAAAGAATTTCTTCTCCCTGAGAAAGAATTGATGTGGGCATAGCCGAATCACCAAAGGTATATTCTCTGCCCCAAACCT
>JAZSJR010000053.1:0-22111 GCA_045534415.1 Clostridia bacterium | reverse complement strand
TGATTCAATTTACAAAGCAAGAAGATGCTTCTTTAAAAGAATGTTTATATACAGCCGTTCACGAAAGCGGCCTTAACATTGCTATTATGCCGAAAAAAGGGTATAGCAAAAGCTATGCTGTGTTTGGCACTCATTTCGGCTCGGTTGATAATTTGTTTAAAGCTCCCGGTAAGAATGAAAAAACCGTTTTGCCGGATGGTATTGCACACTTTTTGGAGCACAAGCTTTTTGAACAGCCGGATGGCTCAAACGTGTTTGAAAGCTATGCAAAGCATGGTGCTAATGCCAATGCATATACCAGCTTTCATGTTACGGCATATTTGTTCGAAAGCACTCAGGATGTGAAAGAAAATCTTGGCATTCTTTTGGATTTTGTTCAAAAACCATATTTTACTGATGAAAATGTTGCAAAAGAGCAAGGCATTATCGGTCAGGAAATCGGTATGTATGATGATGACCCGGACTGGCAGCTGATGATGGGATTTTTAGGCGGTATGTTCCACGAGCATCCGGTGAGAGTTGACATCGCCGGCTCTGTGGAAACCATTTCTCACATTACGAAAGAAACCTTGTATGATTGCTATAACACCTTTTATAACCTTTCCAATATGTGTCTTTTTATTATTGGTGATGTTGACCCTGATGAATTAGGCCCCTTTATTGATGAAAGGCTTATGCAAAAAACAAAGGCAGCAGGTGAAATCGAGCGTTTTTACGGCGATGAACCATTATCTGTATATCAAAAAGAGGTACGGAAAAAGCTGGATGTCAGCGTGCCTATGTTTATGCTTGGTTTTAAAGACCCTGACCCGGGATGTGACGGCAAGGCGCTTTTAAAGAAAGACCTTGAGCTTTCTATCATTTGCGAGTTGTTATTTGGTAAGTGCAGCGAGCTTTACACAGAGCTCTATGAAGGTGGCTACATTTTAGGTGGTATGGATTCTGAATCTGCCTGCGAGGTGGCATATGGTTATGTTTCCCTGTCAGGAGAAAGCCGCCAGCCTGAAAAAGTGCGCGATATTGTGTTCCGTGGCGTTAAAAAGGCGCAGGAATCAGGTCTTTTGGAAGCTGATGTAAAACGTGTACGCCGTGCTATGACAGGGCAATATATCAAGCAGTTTAATAATTTAAATGCTGTGGCGCATCAACATATGGCGCAGGTGTTTAATAATATTTCTTTATTTGATTTCCCCGAGGTGATGGAAGAAATAACTCTTGAGGATTTAAACAACCGTCTGCGGTCATATTTTGACCCTGAATGTTCGGTTTTATCGGTGATAGAACCACAGTAATCGTGCAAAAGGGGGAGAAGATATGAAAAATACCATTGCATTTCCGGGGTTGGGTATTGGTGCCTTTACCATCCCTACATCTTTTCGGTTTTTTGGACTCACCATTCATTTTTATGGTGTGATTATTGCGCTGGGTATTGTTTTAGCTTATTTATTTGCAAAGAAAAAAGCAAAAAAAAGAGATATTTCAAATGATACCATTTTGGATGTTATTATTTGGGGTCTTCCGTCTGCAATTGTTTGTGCAAGACTTTATTATGTAATATTCAGCTGGGAAAGTTACAAGGATAATCTCTGGGATGTTTTTAAAATCTGGGAGGGTGGCATTGCTATTTATGGTGCTGTGATTGGCGCCTGCATTTCAACACTGATTTATTGTCGCGTTAAAAAAGTTCCGGTTTTAAAAATGTTTGATGTTGGTGCATTTGGTCTTTTAATCGGTCAGATTATTGGCAGATGGGGGAATTTTATTAATGCCGAGGCATATGGTGAGGTAACAGATACGGCGCTGCTTCGTATGGAACTTGTATCTCAGGGAATAATGGTGCATCCAACATTCTTATATGAATCCTGTTGGAATCTTCTGCTCTTTATAGCCATTAATCTGCTTGAAAAATTTCAGAAATTTGACGGCGAGATATTCCTGTGGTATGTAACAGGGTATGGTTTTGGCAGATTCTTTATCGAAGGAATGCGTACAGACAGCTTGATGCTTGGACCTGTTCGCATCTCGCAACTTTTAGCAGCTCTTTGTGCGCTTGCCGGTGTTTGTTTAATAGTTTACTTTAGACTGAAAAAGAAGAACGAAGTTTCTCTTGATACCGAACAAGCATAGAATTAATTTGTATATCACACAAAAGATACGATTTGACGGAGGTACTTATGACAGATTATAAGTTACAAGAAATTTATGGTAGCCACGTATTTAATGAAACGGTTATGCGCGAGCGATTGCCGAAAGAAATTTATCGTGAGCTTAAAAATACCATTGATAACGGCGTGCCCTTAAGCCCTCAGGTGGCTGAGGTGGTTGCCAATGCAATGAAAAACTGGGCAATTGAACATGGTGCGACCCACTACACCCATTGGTTTCAGCCTTTAAATGGCTTCACAGCTGAAAAACATGATTCGTTTTTAGATTTTGGGTCAGGCAATCAGGTTATCACCGCTTTTTCCGGTAAAGCACTCATTAAGGGTGAGCCGGATGCCTCCAGCTTTCCCTCAGGTGGTCTTCGTGCAACCTTTGAAGCAAGAGGCTATACCGCCTGGGATTGTACCTCCTCTGCGTTTTTAAAGGAAGATTCAAGCGGGCTAACCTTGTGTATTCCCACTGCGTTTTGCTCCTATAATGGGGAAGCACTGGATAAAAAAACACCTCTTTTGCGTTCTGTTGAAGCATTGTCTAAGCAAGCTGTCAGAATCCTAAGACTCTTTGGAGACAACACAACCCAGCGCGTTCAGGTGAGCTGTGGTGCGGAGCAGGAATATTTTTTAGTTGATAAGAAAATGTGGAAACAGCGTCCTGACCTTGTGTTTACCGGTAGAACTCTGCTGGGTGCAAAACCCCCGAAAACACAGGAGATGGATGACCATTATTTCGGTACGTTAAAAGAACGCGTTTCTGCCTTTATGAAAGAGCTTGACACTGCCTTGTGGAAAGTGGGTGTTCCCTCTAAAACAAAGCATAATGAGGCAGCCCCGGCACAGCACGAGCTTGCACCGATTTTTGAAACGGTTAACATCGCTTGTGACCATAATCAGATTACCATGGAGCTGATGAAAAAAATTGCTGACCATCATGGTATGGTTTGCCTTTTGCACGAAAAACCTTTTGCAGGGTTAAACGGCTCCGGCAAACATAACAACTGGTCTATTTCTACTTTAGATGGCGTGAACCTATTAAATCCCGGTAAAACCCCCGGTGAAAATGCACAGTTTTTGCTGGTGCTTTGTGCAATCATCAGTGCTATTGATACTCATGCAGAGCTTCTGCGTGCTTCTGCTGCTAACGCAGGTAACGATTATCGTTTAGGTGCACTTGAGGCGCCTCCGGCTATTGTTTCTGTCTTCTTGGGTGACGAACTGACTGAAATTTTAGAGCAGATTGAAACCGGAGAAAATCACTTGACAAAGTTTGGCGGCGTATTGGATATTGGTGTACCCAGTTTGCCGAATTTATCCCTTGATTCAACGGATAGAAACCGAACTTCACCCTTTGCATTCAGCGGTAATAAATTTGAGTTCAGAATGGTGCCGTCATCTGCATCTATCGCAGGTCCCAACACTGTTTTAAACACCATTGTGGCAGATGCTTTTTGCGAAATTGCAGATAGACTTGAGGGCGCAAAAGATTTCAACAAAGAATTGCATAAGCTTCTTGCAGAAACCATTAAAAAGCATAAACGAGTTATCTTTAATGGTAACGGCTATGGTGATGAGTGGGTTGAAGAGGCTAAAAAGAGAGGGCTTCCCAACATTAACAACTCTGTGGATTCTTATGCTGCCTTTATTGCCCCCGAGTCCATTCGTGTATTTGAAAAACATCATGTTTATTCTGAAACAGAGCTTCGGGCACGTTATGAAATTAAACTTGAAAAATATACAAAAATTGTTGGTATTGAGGCAAATACTATGCTTCAGATGGTGAATCGGCAGATTATGCCTGCTTGCCTACGTTTTGCAGATGAAACCGCACGTGCTATTGTAAATATCAAAGCTGCAGGTTGTGACATTTTACCGGCAGAGGAAACTCTGCGTCAGCTGACAAAGGGCATTTCACAGCTTTCAAAAGCCACAAAGAAGCTTGAACACGCAGTTGAAAAATCTGAAAAATATAGCGGCGATTACATTATGCAGGCAAACTTTGCACGTGATTATCTTGTAACGGCTATGGGTGAAATCAGAAAATACGCTGATGAGCTTGAGATGATTGTGGACAAGGATTTTTGGCCCATGCCTACATATGATGATTTAATTTATAGTGTATAACAGGTGAGGAAATGGTTATAGATTTTCATACGCATATGTTTCCGGATGCTTTAGCAGAAAAGACAATCCCTGTGCTTGCAAAGCGTTCAGGACTTTTACCGCATACAGATGGAACTGTGGCAGAAACTCTTTCAAAAATGGAAACAGCCGGGGTGGATTATGCAGTGCAGCTTTCTATTGCAACCAACCCTAAACAGATGGCAAAGGTGAATGATTTTGCAATCCAGACAAACAAACAGGAGAAAATTATTGCCTTTGGCAGTGTGCATCCTGAGGCGGAGAATATCGAAACTGAGCTTGACAGGTTGCGGGATGCAGGCATAAAAGGTATTAAACTGCATCCTGACTATCAAAGTTTCTTTATAGATGCTCCTTTCATGCAGCCGATTTATGAGGCGATTTTAAAAAGAGATTTCATTCTTACTTTTCATACAGGCATTGATATTGGTCTTCCGGAACCTGTGCATGCGACACCAAAAGCTATCAAAAATACTTTGGGACTTTTCGCCGGCGAAAAGGTTGTTTTTGCTCATATGGCCGGGTACCAAATGCCGGATGATGCACTTGAGTATATCGTCGGTAATAAGGTGTATATCGACACCTCCTGTGCTTTTGATTTTATTGAAGAGCCAAAACTTCGGCTTATGCTACATAGCCATCCTGCTGATAAAATTCTCTTTGCAACAGATTGTCCGTGGGGTGGTTTTAAGAACAATATTGATGGAATTTTGTCTCTTGATTTGTCAGCTGAATTAACAGAGAACATTATGTACAAAAACGCAGAAAGACTACTGCAGATTTAAAATGATTCTATGAGGTGAAACATGGCAGTTGTAACAATTATCGGTGCCGGCATGATGGGGTCGGCTTTAGCTTTTCCTGCCAGGGAGAACGGCCACGAGGTCAGACTTTGCGGCACACATTTAGACAGAGATATTATCGAAAACTGCATACAGCATAATAGGCACACGAAGTTTACAAAAGATTTTCCGGAGGGTGTAAAGTTTTATCAGATTGAAGAAATAGAGAAGGCAATCTCTGGTGCTGATGTAATTATTGGTGGTGTCAGCAGCTTTGGTGTTGATTGGTTTGGTAAAAACATTTTGCCGATTGTGCCGGAAAATGTTCCGATTCTGACAGTGACAAAAGGCTTGCAGGACACACCGGACGGCAAACTGAAAACGTATCCGGAAATTTGGGCAGAGGAAGCAAAGGCGCTTGGGAAGAATTTATCTTTAAACGCTGTTGGCGGGCCTTGCACAAGCTATGAACTGGTTGCCCACGACCAAACGGAGGTTTCTTTTTGCGGTAGCGATATTGCGACTTTAAAAAAGCTAAAGCAGATTATGGAAACTGATTATTACCATGTTAGCATCACAACCGATGTAACCGGTGTTGAAAGTGCTGTTGCGCTAAAGAACGGATATGCATTAGGTATTGCTTTAACCATTGGTCTGAATCAAAAGGAATTTGGTATTGACAGCGAATTTCACTATAATTCTCAGGCGGCGGTGTTTGGTCAGGCACTTGTTGAAATGCATAAGCTTTTAGAGTTTCAAAATGCTCTTAGCCTGAATAATTTAAAGGTTGGTATTGGTGACTTATATGTTACTGTCTACGGCGGCAGAACAAGGCTCATCGGCATCTTGCTTGGCCGGGGAATGGATATTGATGCAGCGAAAGAAGAGTTAAACGGTGTTACCCTTGAATCTTTGGTTGTAGCTGAAAGGGTAGCAAGAGCAATTCAGGTCAGCGCCGGAGAAGGTCTTTGTGATTTAAAAGAATTTCCGCTTCTTATGCACATCAATGATATTATCACCAAAAAAGTGGCGGTTAACATTCCTTGGGATGCATTTACCTATGAAGAAGTTAAATAAAAAATAAGACTGCAAAAGCAGTCTTATTTTTTATACGTCTAAAGTTTCGTGAGCCTTTTTAACAACATCTTCAGCACAATCTACAGAAACTAAAGATTCGGCATTTTTTTGCAGATAGATTAAATATTCAATGTTTCCTTCAGGGCCTTTAACTGGGGAGAAATCAAGTCCCAAAACACCGAAACCTTGTTCTAAAACCAAACCAAAGATTTTTTCAATTACCTCAAGATGCACGGCAGGGTCACGGACAACACCTTTTTTGCCTACCTTTTCTTTGCCAGCCTCAAATTGAGGTTTAATTAAAAACACTGCAGTGCCCTTTTCTTTTAAGTGGCGGTATGCAACCGGAATGACATGATAGAGTGAAATAAAAGAAACATCAGCCGAGGTAAAATCAAGGGGTTCAGGCACTTGCTCTTCTGTCAGGTGACGGATGTTGGTTCTTTCTAAATTAATGACTCTGGGGTCGTTTCTAAGCTTCCAGGCGAGTTGACCGTAGCCAACGTCAACAGCATATACCTTTTTTGCGCCATTTTGAAGCATAAGGTCCGTAAAACCGCCGGTTGAAGCGCCGGTATCCATACAAACTTTATCAGTAAAATCAAGAGAGAAGACCTCTTTTGCTTTTTCAAGCTTCAAGCCACCACGACTAACATAGGGCAGGGTTTTGCCCCGGACTTCAACAGTTTGACTATCATCAATCATTGTGCCGGGTTTGTCACATTTTTGATTATCAACATATACAATGCCGGTCATAATAATGGCTTTTGCCTTTTCACGGCTTTCGGCTAAGTTTTTTTCAGTTAAAAGAATGTCTAGTCTTGTTTTCAATCTTTGTCCCTCGCTTTATTTCTCGGTCTTTTTATAATAGTCGCAAACATTCTGCAATCCACAGAGTGCACATTTTGGCCCACGGGCGGTGCAGAGTGCTCTGCCGTGATAAACAAGCTGATGACAGAAAGTGCTGCCGTAGTCATTAGGAACTATCTTCCACAAATCCATTTCGATTTTGGTGGGGTCCGTGTTTTTGGTAAGCCCCAGTCTGCCAGTGATGCGCTTTGCGTGAGTATCGACTACAATGGATGGCTTTCCAAAAGCGTCACCCATTAAGAGATTGGCCGTTTTGCGGCCAACGCCCGGCAGGGATAAAAGTTCCTCCATTGTTTGGGGAACAATACCGCCAAAATCAGATAGCAGCTTTTGAGCACAAGCAATTAAATTTCGTGCTTTATTATGATAAAATCCCGTAGATTTTATGGCTTCTTCCATCTCGATTAGGTCAGCCTCGGCAAAGGCTTTAACATCAGGAAACTTTGCAAACAAACCGGGCGTTACCAGATTCACACGGGCGTCGGTGCATTGTGCAGCAAGCTGCGTTGCAACTAAAAGCTCAAAAGGGTCACTGTAGCATAGTGAACAATCAGCATCTGCATACTCTAGGTCAAAATATTCTTTTATTTTTAAGACTTTGTCTTTCTTAGTCATACCATTCACCTTTTATACTTTGATATGTTTATTATATACTATCTCCGGTGAAAGTGCAAGCATTAAAAAAGGCTGCGGTTATACGATGCATAACCGCAGCCTTTTTAGTAGAAAATCTTAGTTGGCCATAATAACCTGATTAATGTAAGCTTTTTCGCTCGTCATGGTAACAGAGCTGATTGTGCTGCCTGTTGCTAGGTCAAAGTAAATTGTGCTGCCGTTTGAAAGAACAGTATCGGCACCGACAGTGCCTTCTTTTACCTTGAATAAATCAGATAACTTCATAGAACCTGTCATAGAGGTTACATCACAACGTACTCTTAAGGTATAGCCGTTATCATTTTTGCAGACCATGGAAGGATAGTACATCAGTCTGATGCCGGCTTTAGAAGATACGCTTGATTTCAAATGCTGTAGAACGCTCATGAAAATGGAACTGTATTCACGAGCAAAGTTATATGTTGCAGCGGGAGTGCTGATGGCATCCACAAATGCAGCGTTATAAACGTTCTGAGGCAGTGCTTCAACTTTTACCTGATAGTCACCATAACCGCCGGGAATTAAAAGCAGAGATTGGTCTGCTTTTGCATATACTGTGGCGGGGTGGGAATCGGTTGTGATTGTTGATTGTGTACCGATAACATTATCAAACAACAAACACAGAACTGTGAAATCACGAACTGTTACCGGGGCATATAAATCTTCTTTTAAAGAAATGATACCTGCATTTTTAGCATATGTCAGACAAACATTCATCATGTTTGTTACGCTAGCAGGCAGCCCCTCGGTTTTTTCGCCGTAAACAGGTACTCTGTGTGCTTTATCAATGAACTGATAAGAAAGAGCAGCAACGGTATCTCCAAAGGTTGCAGCTTTGTCAGCAAAGCTTGCTGAGAGGTCATTTTTACCTAAAGCACCAAACACAACGGCAAGGTCTTTTGCATAAGGGTGCTCAAATTTTGCAGAAGCGGCAAGACCATAGTAAGTAAGGGTGGTCTGTTCCTGACCAATACGCAGAGCAGCTTTTGCCATTTCGCCGTTTGTAATGGTATCATTTGCAGCATAGGGTGCACCGTCAAATAAATTAAGTGCATTATAAACAGTTGTAATAATATTCGGGTCTACAATGTCTGCAAATACGCCGGTTGCTTCTTTAGCACCGCGAGCACGAATAATAAGAGTAGCAGCCTCAGCACGGGATAAAGTATCATTAAGACGCAGGTTGATACCATCACCATCGCCACGGATTAAACCGGTTGCATATACCCAGGCAGCAGCTTGAGGATTTTTAGCGTACTGAGAGGTAATAATAGAGGGAACGAAAACACTATCCGGCTGACCAGCACGCCGCCACAAAAGTTCTGCAACAAGACCACGGGTGATGGGAACGCTGGGAAGAAACGTATTGCTTTCGTCATCAGGGAAGTTAGCAGACATAATGTATGTATATGCCCAGTGGTCAGCGCTGACATCGCTATAGGGAAGGGAACGGACAACGTTCCCTTCGCCCAACATTTTTACAAACTCAGCACGGGTCACTGTGCCTGCAGGACGGAATGAACCATCCTCATAACCTTTTACAGTGCCGTCTGTTACCAGGGTTTGTACGTAAGAATATGCCCAATGGTCTTCAGCAAGGTCAGTAAAAGTCATTGCTGAAACACTAAGAGCGCAGGTTGAAATAATCAACACAGCAGAAACTAATAATGCCAAAACTTTTTTCATTTGCAAGCCTCCTGTTTATTTAAAAATTTGTTCTTGATTTTATTATAACATACTAGTTTGTGTTGTGCAAGTTATAAAAAATGTTTATTTTTAATTTTTACTTGTAATTTTTGTATATTTATAGTAAAATATTATGTAAGTTTGTATAAAAGGAAGTGCTCACATGAAAATAAAAGACGGTTTTGTTTTAAAAGAAATTGCTGGTAGCACGGTTGCTGTTCCGGTTGGGGAAAATCTTGTTAATTTACAGCTGATGCTGACCCTTAATGAAAGTGGTGCGTTTTTGTGGAATCAGCTTTTAAATTCCTGCACAGAAGAAGAATTGGTTTCTGCATTAACCGGCGAATATCAGGTGGATATTGCAACAGCCACAGCGGATGTTCGTGCATTTTTACAAATTTTGAAGGAGAATCACATTTTAGATGAAGCCTGAAGCAAGTTTTCAATCGGTTTCGACAGAGGCACTGTTACCTTTTTTGCTGGAGCTTTTGTCTGAAGGAAAATCTGTGAATATGACGGTAACGGGCAACAGCATGCTGCCCTTATTTCGTCATGGCATGGATAGTGTCGTTTTGGCTTTACCGCAAAAACTCCGCAAGTTTGATATTGTTCTTTATGTGCAAGAAAGCGGCAAAGTCATTTTGCACAGAATTGTTAAATGCGGCAAAGAGGGCTATATGATTGTTGGTGACAACCAAACAGAACTTGACGGACCAATTGCTCCTGAGCAGATTAAGGCGGTTGTGACGAGCTTTTGGCGCAGTGGCAGGGAATATTCCGTGAAGCTGTGGTGGTGCAGGTTGTACGGATTTATATGGGGACATTGCAGGCTTATAAGACCTGTTCTTATTCCGTTTGTTCGGTTTGGGAAAAATATCGTCAGAAAAATGAGATAACAGAGGAATTGTTATGAAGTGGATTATTAAAAAATCAAAATTCATTTTACCCGGTGTTGCTCTTTTAACCTTGACAGGGATGCTTGTTTCACTTATGGGTGTTGGTTTTGCGCTTCTTTCAAAACGCGTACTTGACATTGCAACCGGACAAATGAATGGCTCACTTGTGCATGAAGGAATTTTTCTCTTTACCCTTCTGGTTCTGCAGCTTTTGCTTGAAATTTTTCAAAGTTTTTATAATGTTTATATCACTGGAAAGTTTAATATTCGCTTTAAATCTTTGTTTTTTCATACTATTTTAAAGAAAAATTATATGCATATTATAGAATATCATACTGGTGAGCTTTTAAATCGCTTAACCAGTGATGTGGGCGTGGTGGCGACAGGGCTTATACATATGTTTCCGCAGTTGTGCTTTTATCTGACGAAAATTGTTGCCTGTTTTTTTGCTCTGTATGTGCTTGACCCTGTGTTTGCATTATTGTGTCTTGCACTGGGACCGCTGATTTTTGCAACAGCTTATTTTTATCGTAAAAAGATGAAAACACTGCACAAAAACTGTCAGGCGGCAGATGGAAGCGTTAAATCCTTTATGCAGGAAACGCTTAAGAATATGCTGGTTATTAAGTCCTTTGGTTGCGGCGCTCAGGCAGCAAAACGTAGTGAAGGTTTGCTTCATAATCTTTTTAAACTAAATTTAAAACGCAATAAGCTTAGCATTATGGCTAACGTTTTCTTTTATATCGGCCTCACAGCAGGCTATTATATTGCCCTTGCCTGGGGTGCTTATAAAATTGCAAATGGGTTGATGACCTTTGGTACATTAACAGCACTTTTGCAGCTTGTAAGCCAGATTCAGACACCTTTTCAAGGATTATCTGCATTGTTTCCTCAATATTATGGGATGATTGCTTCAGCTGAGCGTTTGATGGAGATTGAAAAATTACCTGAAGATGCTTTTGCAGATAAAACATCTTGGCAAGATGATGCTTGGGACTCCGTTTCTCTGCGTGGTGTCGAATTTGCTTATCGTGATGAAAAAATTCTTGAAAAAACTGATTTTGAAGTTCAAAAAGGTGAGTTTGTTGTTATCACTGGTACATCCGGCACCGGAAAAAGCACCTTGCTTAAGGTTATGCTGGGGATTTTGAATCCGCAAAACGGTACGGCAGAACTTGTGATGGAAGACGGAACGAAACATCCTTTGGCTACAGAGAACAGACAACTGTTTTCCTATGTTCCTCAGGGGAATTTGATTGTATCCGGCACAATTCGGGATAATGTTCTTTTCTTTAAAGAAGATATTCCGGAAGAGGAGATTATCAGAGCGTTGCAAGATGCACAAATATGGAACTTTATTGAAACCTTGCCTAACGGCTTAGATACTGAGCTTGGTGAGGGCGGTTTGGGTCTTTCTGAAGGACAGATTCAGCGTCTTTCAGTTGCTCGTGCAATTTTGCACAGTGCGCCGGTTATGCTGCTTGATGAAGCAACCTCAGCACTTGATGAGGAAACGGAGCTTGCCATTTTAACTGCTTTAAAGGCAAGAAAAGACAAAACCTGCATCTTGGTTTCTCACAAAAAAGCGGCTCTTTCTATTTGCGACAGAGCAGTTCATTTTGAAAATGGGGCATTAAAACCCGGGGAAGAGAATAATTTTTAAAAAAATGAAAAAAATTGTAGACAGATGATATTTTTTGTGTTACAATAAATATTGTTGAAAAGAATATAACTTATAACCTTTAAATCGGTACAGAGATGCTGATAAGGTGCTTACGACAGATATCGGGTGAAGTCTACCTGTATGCTCTTATTGCGTCTTGCAATAGGAGCTTTTTTTGTACATTTAAATTATAACGGGAGGTCAGCCTTATGGAACAAAATCGCTCTATTATCATGGACGAAGCTGCGATGCAGCGCGCAATTACTCGTATTGCCTTTGAGATTATTGAGAAAAACAAGGGTGTTGATAATTTAACGTTAATCGGCATCCAGCGTCGCGGTGTGCTTATGGCACAGCTTTTGCAGAAAAAACTGGAGGAACTTGAGGGAAAAGAAATTCCCATGGGAATTTTAGACATTGGTTTCTATCGTGATGATTTGAGCCTCCGGGCTGATATGCCGGTGATTAATGGCACAAGCATTGATTTTTCGATTTTTGATAAAAAAATTGTGTTGGTGGATGATGTTTTGTTTACCGGCAGAACCGTGCGCGCGGCGATTGAAGCCATTATGGAGCTTGGTCGTGCACAGAAAATTGAGCTTGCTGTTATGGTAGACAGAGGGCACAGAGAGCTGCCTATTCGTGCGGATTATGTTGGCAAGAACATTCCCACATCACGCAATGAACTTGTTCATGTTTGTTTTACCGGTTTAGACGGTTGTAATGAAGTATCACTGGAAAAATGCCAAGAGCCAACGGCGTAACAGGGGGAGGATATAATGAAGCTTTCAAGTAAAGACTTATTGGGAATGAAAGAACTGTCTGCTGAAGAAATCCGCTATATTTTATATCAGGCAGAAATTATGAAACAAATTTTGATGCAGAATGCAAAAAAGACACCGCATTTGCAGGGCAAAACCGTGGTAACACTGTTCTATGAAAACAGCACCCGCACCCGTATGTCTTTTGAACTTGCGTCTAAATATATGAGCGCGAACGCTGCCAACATGACAGCTTCCGGCTCAAGCGTACAAAAAGGTGAAAGTCTGATTGATACCGCCAGAACTCTGGATGTTATGGGAACAGATGTTATCGTTATCCGCCATCAGATGTCCGGCGCACCGCACCTGATTGCGCAGCACACAAATGCTGCTGTAGTTAATGCCGGTGACGGCATGAATGAACATCCCACTCAGGCACTTTTGGATCTTTTAACAATGAAAGAGAAGAAAGGCAAAATTGAGGACTTAAAAGTTGCCATTATTGGTGACGTTGCTCACAGCCGAGTGGCACGTTCTAACATTTATGCTTTAAATAAATTAGGTGCTGAGGTTGTGCTGGGCGCACCGGCAACCTTAATGCCCCGTGATATTTCTGAGCTGGGTGTTAAAGCTTATGAAAATGTTGAAACTGCAATTAAAGATGCTGATGTTGTAATGTGCCTAAGACTTCAGAAAGAACGTCAACAGAGTGGCTTATTACCCAGTATGAGAGAATATTCTAAGTTCTTTGGTCTTAACTCCGAACGTTTAAAACTGGCTAAAGAGGATGCCCTCATTATGCATCCCGGTCCGGTAAACCGTGGCGTTGAACTTTGCACAGAGGTTATGGATTTAGACCGTGCCGTGATTGACGAACAGGTAACAAACGGTGTTGCTGTTCGTATGGCAGTGTTGAATATTCTTGCAAAAAGGAGTTAAGTGATATGAAAATTTTAATAAAAGGCGGCAGGGTGATTAATCCTGCAACCGGTTTTGATTCTGTTTGTGATGTATTTATTGCCGATGGCGTTGTACAGAAAATCGGCGAGAATTTAAATGAAAGTGCCGATAAAGTGATTGACGCTTCCGGTAAGATTGTAGCACCGGGTCTGATTGATATGCACGTGCATCTTCGTGAGCCCGGTCAGGAATATAAAGAAGATATTAAAAGCGGTACAATGGCGGCAGCTCGCGGCGGTGTTACTTCCGTTTGCTGCATGCCCAATACCTCTCCGGTGCTTGACAATGCACCCTTAATTGAGTTTGTTAAAAATAAAGCTGCAAAAGAAGGCAGCGTGAACGTATATCCCATTGGTGCAGTAAGCCAGGGGCAAAAGGGTGAGTTGCTTGCTGAAATTGGGGATATGAAAGAGGCAGGTGCCATTGCTGTTTCTGATGATGGCCGCCCGGTTTCAAACCCGGTTCTAATGCGCCACGCAATGGAATATGCCGATATGTTCGACGTTCTTGTTATCTCTCACTGCGAAGATTTGAACTTAGTTGCAGGTGGCAGCATGAACGAGGGTTTAGTTTCTACCCGTTTGGGTCTTAAAGGCATCCCCAATGCAGCTGAAGAAGTGCAGATTGCAAGAGATGTGATTTTGGCAAAGGAAACAGGCAAACGCCTGCACATTGCTCATGTCAGCACAGCAGGCGGTGTTGAAATTATCCGTCAGGCTAAAAAGCAGGGCATTCATGTTACAGCTGAAACCTGTCCTCATTACTTTACTTTGACTGATGAAGCAGTTGAAGGCTTTGATACAAACGCTAAAATGAATCCGCCCCTAAGAGCACAAAAGGATGTGGATGCCATTATTGCTGGTCTTTGTGACGGTACTTTAGATGCCATTGCAACCGACCATGCGCCTCACCACAGAGATGAAAAGGATGTTGAGTTTGCAGTAGCGGCAAACGGCATTGTGGGTCTTGAAACATCCCTGGCTTTGGGTGTTACCTATCTGGTTCGTGCAGGTCATTTGACTATGGCAGAATTACTTGCAAAAATGACTTGTAACCCGGCGGATATTTTAAAGCTTAACAAGGGTAGACTGGAAGAAAATCAGGACGCTGACATTGTGATTTTTGCTGATGAATCTTACACCGTTGATAAGGAAGCCTTTGCTTCAAAATCCAAAAATACCCCTTATCACGGCTGGAATGTATTTGGCAGAGTAGATTGCACGATTTGTGGCGGCAAAGTTGTTTACGAAAGATAAAAGGAGAGTGCCTTATGTCTATTGATATTTTAATTGAAAAAATTCAGGAAAAGAAGAACCCCACCGTTGCGGGTCTTGACCCTCGTTGGGAATATGTCCCCGGTTATATTCAGGAAAAAGCTATTGCGCAGTTTGGCAAAACCAACAAGGCAGTGGGTGCGGCGCTTTTAGAGTTCAACAAAGGCTTAATTGACGGTCTTTGCGATGTTGTTCCGGCTGTTAAACCTCAGTCAGCTTATTATGAGATGTACGGTCTTTATGGTCTTCAGGCTTTGGCTGAAACAATCAGCTATGCAAGAGAAAAGGGCATGTACGTTATTTTGGATGGTAAGCGTAATGATATTGGCAAAACTGCAGAAGCTTATGCAGGCGCGTACCTTGCCAAGACTATGGCGGGTGACATTGAAGTTTGTAACGAGCTTGAAAGCGAAGGCTTAACTGTTAATGGTTATTTAGGTACAGACGGTATTAAGCCTTTTGTAGAAGCTTGTCGTGATTTTGGCAAAATCATTTTTGTTTTGGTTAAAACCTCTAATCCCTCATCCGGTGAGCTGCAGGATTTACTGGTTGATGGCGAAATGATTTGTGAAAAAATGGCTTCCATGGTAAACCGTTGGGGCGATGGTTTAGAAGGTAATTACGGCTATACACCGGTTGGCGCTGTTGTTGGTGCAACTTACCCGAAACAGCTTTCAGAGCTTCGTAACCTGATGCCGAAGTCATACATTTTGGTTCCCGGCTATGGCGCACAGGGTGGTGGCGCACAGGATGTTGCCGGAGCTTTTGATAAAAACGGATTGGGTGCTATTATTAACTCATCTCGCGGCATTATGTGTGCGTATCAGAAAGGTGACTATAAACCGGAAGAATTTGCAAAAGCCGCAAAGGATGAAGCCATCCGCATGCGTGATGATATTATGCAGTACATCTAATTTGATATAGACAGAAAGGAAGTTTAGCCATGAAAAAAGCATTTTTAGCACTGGCTGACGGCACGGTTTTTGAGGGCGTGAGTCTTGGTGCAACCGGAAAAGTTGTTGGCGAGGTTGTTTTCACAACAGGTATGGTTGGCTATTTAGAAGCCATCACCGACCCTGCTTTTGCCGGTCAGATTGTTTCAATGACCTATCCCATCATCGGTAACTATGGCGTTAACCGTGATGATTGTCAGTCTTCTTCTGCTCAGGTTAAGGGCATTATTATGAAAGAAGCAGCAACGTATCCCAACAATTTCCGTTGCAAAGAAACCTTAGAGAACTTCTTAGAAAGCGAAAACGTGATTGCCATCACTGGCATTGATACCCGTGCACTGACAAGAGTGCTTCGTTCTCAGGGTGCTATGAACGGTATGATTATCACAGCAGACAGTTTCTGTTTTGAAGATTATGAAGCAGAAATTAAAGCATATAATGTTGGTGCATTAGTTAATGATGTAACAACTAAAGAAAGCTACACAGTAGGCGACGGCACGTATTCTGTTGCAGTGTTAGACTGCGGCGTAAAAAGAACCACAATTGATTCTTTGACAAAGCGCGGTGCTAAAGTTACGGTTTATCCGGCAGGCACTTCTGCTGAGGCTATGCTTGCAGAGAATCCGGACGGCATTGTGGTTTCAAACGGCCCCGGTGACCCGGCAGGTTATTCTGAACTTTTGCCGACAGTAAAGACACTGTTAACATCCGGCAAACCTTTCTTCGGCTTAGGTCTTGGTCATCAGCTTGCAGCACTTTCTATGGGTGCAAAAACTGAGAAACTGAAGTTTGGCCATCGTGGCGCAAATCAGCCGGTTAAGGACCTGTCTTCCGGTTTAACCTTTGTTACAAGTCAGAATCACGGCTATGCAGTAGTAGCTGACAGCGTACCTAGTGATGTTGCTGAAATCAGCCACATTAATGTAAACGACCAGACGGTTGAGGGTTTACGTTACAAAGCATATCCCGCTATTACGGTTCAGTATGACCCTGAGTCAAAACCCGGACCGAAGAGCATGGAATATTTATTAGAAGAATTTGTGAAAATGATGGGAGGAAAAGAAAATGCCTAAACGCGAAGATGTCAAAAAAGTTCTGGTTATCGGTTCCGGTCCCATCGTTATTGGTCAGGCTGCAGAGTTTGACTATGCCGGCACACAGGCTTGCCGAGCTTTAGCAGAAGAGGGTATTGAGGTTGTGCTCATTAACTCAAACCCGGCAACCATTATGACAGATAAAATGATGGCAGATAAAATTTATATTGAGCCTTTGGTTGCTGAATCTGTTAAAAAAGTTATTAAAATTGAAAAACCCGACAGCATTCTGCCTACATTGGGTGGTCAGACAGGTCTGAATCTTGCTATGGAGCTTGCAGAAGAGGGTTATCTTGATAAAATGGGCGTTAAGCTTTTGGGTACGGCAACCTCTGCTATTAAAATGGCAGAAGACCGTCAGGAGTTTAAAGACACCATGGAATCCATTGGTGAGCCCTGTATTGCATCCAAGGTTGTAAACACCTATGAAGATGCACTCGATTTTGCAAATGAAATCGGCTTTCCGGTTATCGTTCGTCCCGCATATACCTTAGGTGGTACAGGCGGCGGTATTGCATACACCGAAGAAGATTTAGCTGAAATTGCACCTAATGGCTTGCGTCTTTCCCGTGTACATCAGGTTTTGATTGAAAAATGTATCTCCGGTTGGAAAGAAATTGAGTTTGAGGTTATTCGTGACAGCAAGGGTAATGCCATTACCGTTTGTTCCATGGAAAACCTTGACCCTGTTGGTGTGCATACCGGTGACTCTGTGGTTATTGCCCCTGCACAGACCCTTTCTGAGAGAGAATACAGTATGCTCCGTAATGCATCTTTAAATATCATTCATGCGCTGGGTATTGAGGGTGGTTGTAACTGTCAGTTTGCGCTCCATCCCGAAAGCTTTGAATATGCAGTTATCGAGGTTAACCCTCGTGTATCCCGCTCATCAGCACTGGCATCTAAAGCGACAGGTTACCCAATTGCCAAGGTTGCTTCTAAAATTGCGATTGGTTACGGTCTTGATGAAATTGTAAACGCTGTAACCGGCAAGACCTGTGCTTGCTTTGAGCCTACCGTTGACTACTGTGTTATCAAGTTCCCCAAGTGGCCTTTTGATAAATTTGTAAAAGCAAAACGCACACTGGGTACACAGATGAAGGCAACCGGTGAGGTTATGGCTATTTCTGATAACATTGAAGGCGCTTTGATGAAAGCAGTTCGTTGTCTTGAATTAAACGTTATGTCCTTTGACTTAAAGAAGCTTAAGGCTCTTTCTAAAAAGGATATTATCAAGAGATTATCCCGTGTGGATGATGAACGTTTCTTTGTGATTTGTGAAGCATTCCGTCGTGATGTTACCATCGAAGAAATCCACGAGATTACCACCATTGACCCCTTCTTCTTAAATAAACTGAAGAATTTGGTTGATATGGAAAGACGCCTCCAGAGCGAAGAACTTGAAAAAGATTTGCTGAGGAGCGCAAAACGTATGGGCTTTACCGATAAGCTGATTGCGTCCCTTACCGGTAAGTCTGAAATCGCAGTTCGTGCAATGCGTGAACTCTATGACATTTTCCCGACATATAAAATGGTTGATACCTGTGCGGCTGAGTATGAAGCTGTTACACCCTATTACTATTCAACCTATGATGAGTATACCGAAACTGTATCTTCTAAGAAAAAGAAGGTTGTTGTTATCGGTTCCGGTCCTATCAGAATCGGTCAGGGTATTGAATTTGACTACTGCTCTGTTCATTCTGTTTGGGCGCTGCGTGAGGCAGGCTATGAAACCATTATTATTAACAACAACCCCGAAACAGTTTCAACTGACTTTGATACAGCAGACAAGCTCTATTTTGAGCCTTTAACTGCAGAAGATGTTGGTCACATTTTAGAGATTGAAAAGCCTGACGGCGTGCTTGTTCAGTTTGGCGGACAGACCGCTATTAAGCTGACAGCTGCGCTCAAAGAAATGGGTGTTAAAATCCTCGGTACCAAGGCTGAAGACGTTGACGCAGCGGAAGACAGAGAACGTTTTGACGAAATTCTGGAAGCTTGCGGTATTGACCGTCCTGCCGGCAGAACCGTCTTTACGCACGAAGAAGCACTGGAAGCTGCCAATGAGCTTGGCTATCCTGTATTGGTTCGTCCCTCTTATGTATTAGGCGGACAGGGTATGGAAATTGCTTACAATGATAATGACGTAAGAGAATTTATGGACATTATCACAATGGTTAAGCAGGAGCATCCCATCTTGATTGATAAATACATGATGGGTAAGGAAATCGAAGTTGATGCCATTTGTGATGGCACTGACATTTTAATTCCCGGTATTATGGAACACTTAGAGCGTGCCGGCGTTCACTCCGGTGACTCTATCTCTGTATATCCTGCGCCCACCCTGACACAGGCTATTAAAGATAAGCTGGTTGCCTATACAAAGGCTTTAGCACAGGCACTCCGCGTTGTAGGTCTTGTAAACATTCAGTTCGTTATGCACGAGGGTGAGATTTATGTTATCGAGGTTAACCCACGTTCTTCAAGAACTGTGCCTTACATCAGTAAGGTTACAAATGTTCCTATGGTAGATTTAGCAACACGTTGCGTGCTGGGTGAAAAATTAAAAGATATGGGTTGTGGCACCGGTCTGCATCCCGAAGGCGAATACACCGCCATTAAGGTGCCTGTTTTCTCCTTTGAAAAGCTTCACGATGTTGATACATCCTTAGGCCCTGAAATGAAGTCTACCGGTGAAGTTTTGGGTATCAGTAAGGATTTCTCCGAAGCGCTTTACAAAGGTCTTTTGGGTGCTGGCTTTAAGATGAGCACAAAGGGCAACATCTTAATCACTGTACGTGATACGGATAAGCCTGAAATGCTTGACATTGCCAAAGGCTTTAACGAACTGGGCTATAACATTTATTCCACAGAGGGTACTGCTAAGTTCTTAATGACAAACGGCGTGCCTGCAACAACAGTTCACAAAATTGGCGAGGGCGAGCCGGACATTTTAGACCTGTTGCAGGAAGGCAGATTTAACATGGCAATCAACACTGCAACCAAGGGGCGCCGTCCTGATCGTGATGGCTTTAAAATCAGACGTAAGAGTGTTGAACTTTCCGTTCCCTGTCTGACCAGCCTTGACACAGCAAAAGCTTTCCTTGCAAGCTTGCAGGGTACTGAAAATCAGAGCAATCTGAATATGGTTAATTTGATTGATGTTTAATGACTGGGACTGTAGCAAAATGCACAGACCGCGCAAAGCACCAAAGCGTTATATTAATGCCGCTTTTTGAAACTGAATCCAATAATGTATGAAAAAGTTATGGTAGAAAATCGCTATGAAGCGAATTTCTAAATAAAAAAAGCTTTGCGCTTTGAATAAACCTTACCTCTCGTCGTATTTGTATACGACTTCGTGATTCAGTTTATCCAATCTGCACTATTTTGCGTCCATCCCTAAAAGGGGCTGTAGCAAAATGCTTTCATTTTGCTACAGCCCCAAGATGTTTTTAGAAATTTATTCCGGAGGCAAATACATTGAAAGAAATCAGAAATATTGCTATCATTGCACACGTTGACCACGGCAAACCTACCCTGGTAGACGTTATGCTGAAAGATAGCGGCATTTACAGAGAAAATGAACAGGTAACAGAGCGTGTTATGGACTCAAATGACTTAGAGCGCGAACGCGGCATCACAATATTGTCTAAAAACACTTCTGTTATGTATAAAGATATAAAAATTAATATTATTGATACACCTGGCCATGCGGATTTTGGTGGTGAAGTAGAGCGTGTGCTTGGTATGGTTGACGGCGTACTTTTATTGGTTGATGCCTTTGAAGGTCCTATGCCTCAAACACGTTTTGTGCTTAAAAAAGCTTTGTCCTTAGGTTTAAAACCCATTGTTGTTATCAATAAGATTGACCGCCCTCAGGCACGACCTGATGAAGTTGTGAATGAGATTTTTGACTTATTCATTGATTTGGGTGCAAATGACGAGCAGGCAGACTTTCCCATTGTTTATGCTTCGGCAAGAGAGGGCATTAGCGGCTTTGAGCCTGCAGAAATGCAGCAGGGGTTAAAACCTTTGTTTGATACCATTGTTGACCACGTGCCGCAGCCTAAGGGTGACAGTGCGCAGCCTTTCAGAATGCTCATTTCAAATATTGATTATGATGAATATGTAGGTCGTATCGCTGTGGGAAAAATTGACCGTGGTAGCCTGAAAACCGGGCAGACAGTCACAGTTTGCCGTGCTGATGGAACAACCCAAAACGCACGCTGTGGCAGACTTTATACTCACGACGGGTTAAAACGAATTGAAGCCACAGAAGCAACTGCCGGTGATGTTGTGCTGATTGCAGGTTTGGGCGAAATTGGCATTGGTGAAACCTTGTGTGACACAAGTTGCATTGAGCCACTGCCGGTTATTTCGGTAGATGAGCCCACTATTTCAATGAACTTTTTAGTTAACAATAGTCCTTTTGCCGGCAACGAAGGCGAGTTTGTAACAAGCCGCCATCTTCGCGATAGATTGTTCCGCGAACTTGATACAAACGTTAGCTTAAAGGTTGAGGAAACCGACAGTGCTGATTGCTTTAAAGTTTCCGGCCGTGGGGAGCTGCATCTTTCAATATTGATTGAAACCATGCGTCGTCAGGGTTATGAGTTTCAGGTTTCCCGTCCTGAGGTTATTTTGAAGAAAAAGGACGATAAGGTTTTAGAGCCGGTTGAACTTTTGTGCATTGATTTGCCTGAGGAATATTCAGGAAGCGTAATTGAAAAACTGGGAAAACGCCACGCGGAAATGCTGAATATGCAACCTACGGATAATGGTTATATGCGTCTTGAGTTCAGAATTCCATCCCGTGGGTTAATTGGCTACCGCAGTGAATTTTTGACGGATACCCGTGGTAACGGTGTTATGAATACGATTTTTGATGGTTACACGCCTTATTGTGGTGAAATTGAAAGTCGCACCCGAGGTTCTATGATTGCCTGGGAAACTGGTGACAGCGTGGCGTATGGTCTATATAACGCCCAGGAGCGCGGCAGATTGTTCATCGGCGCCGGCGTTAAGGTTTATGAGGGTATGATTGTTGGTGAAAATGCAAAGAACGAAGACATAACTGTAAATGTTTGCAAGAAAAAGCATGTAACCAATATGCGTGCCTCCGGTAGTGATGAAGCACTTC
>JAZSJR010000058.1:0-7508 GCA_045534415.1 Clostridia bacterium | reverse complement strand
ACTTCATCTTCATCATCGTCTTCGCAGTCGCAATCACAATCACAATCGCAATCGCAGTCACAATCGTGACCACTGCAAGCTTCAGATACATCCATTGCAAATTCTTCTAAATCATCAAGACGTTCGTCATACTCATCAAGCACAGCTTCAAGCTCATCTACGCTTGCCGCCATATCTTCCATCATGCTGATTAATTTTGCAATCATGCTGCCTTCATCACTTTTTTCAGCAATTTTCATGCCATCAGCAAGACCTTTTAAATAGGCTGCTTTTTCAGATAAATATGCCATATTGACACTTCCTTTCCTAGAAATTATAGCCGGAAATGTTCCAACTTAAACCCAAAATTATAAAAAACTTAAGGATTAAACACGTTCCATATATTCGCCGGTTCTGGTATCAACACGAATGGTGTCGCCCTGGTCAACGAACAGGGGAACGTTAATGGTAGCACCGGTTTCCAGTGTTGCAGGCTTTGTAGCACCTGTACTGGTATCACCCTTAAAGCCGGGCTCGGTTTCGGTAACTGTCAATTCAACAAATGTCGGGGGTTCAACACCGAAAACAGAACCCTTGTATGACAGAACGGTAACGTTCATGTTTTCTGTAACAAACTTAAGTGCATCGCCTAACTGGTCCTGAGAAAGGGGCATCATATCAAATGTTTCATTGTCCATAAAATAGAACAAATCACCATCGCTGTAAGAATATGCCATGTTCTTTCTTTCAATGTGAGCCTTAGGCATTTTTTCTGTGGGACGAAAAGTTTTTTCTACCACAGCACCGGAAATAACATTTTTAAGCTTTGTTCTAACGAACGCTGCACCTTTACCCGGTTTTACGTGCTGGAACTCTACAATTTGAAAAACATTTCCTTCAAATTCAAAGGTTACGCCATTTCTGAACTCGCCTGCTGAAATCATAATAAGCCTCCATATTTACTTTAGTATTTATACTTATAGTTTAAACGAAAATAATAAAAAAAGCAACCCTAATTTTTGAAAAAAACGTCAAGGATGCCCTTTTTTTGATAAAAAGAAAAACCGTACGCCAAAAACGCACGGTTTTTCTCATTTTATCAACCTAAACCCTGCATCATCAAACTTGCATTATTTCGCTAAAAAGAATAATGCAACGGATGTTACCAAAAATAAAACGGCAACAACTGATGTCCATTTTCCTAAGATTGCGTCAATGGTTCTGCCCTTGTTCTTGCCGAAAAAGGTTTCAGAACCGCCAGCAATTGAACCGGATAATCCGGCTTGCTTACCGGACTGTAACAGAACAACGGCAATCAGGATGATTGTGATGATAATGTGCAGAATCTGCACAATCAGCTGCAATGTTTCCATTTGCATTTACCTCCATCAAGTCTCTTCCAAGGGTACCATAACACGTCAAAAAACTTACTGTTCTTTGAGGCCGAACCGCTTTCTGAACTTTTCAACACGTCCGCCGGTGTCTACCAGCTTCTGCTTACCAGTGAAGAACGGATGACACTTTGAACAAATTTCAACAGTGATATTCTCTCTTGTGGAACCTGTTTCGATTACATTACCGCAAGCACACTTGATTGTAGTGTCGGTATAGTTAGGATGAATTCCTTCTTTCATTTGTTTCACCTCTTTCAACCATCTAGCATAACACAATAATTATAGCATAGAAAAACATATTTTGCAAGATGTTTTCCATATTTTTTTAATATACAACCATTCGGTTGTCATTCGATGATTTCAATCCCCCGTTCAGCCAGTTTTCTCTCAATATAACGGTCATAGAAAACAAGCTTAAACACAGCAACAATGGGCACACCAATAACCATACCCAATACACCGCCAAAGATACCACCAAGCGTAACCCCCAAAATAACCAGAAGCGGGCTGATGCCAACCTGGTCTGACATAACCTTGGGGCCGATAATGACGTTATCCAAAATTTGCACACCACCAGCAAAAATCAATACCCAAAGTGCCTGAATGGGGCTGTAGAAAAACACAAGAATAATACTGGGTATTGCACCGATGTATGGACCAAAATAAGGAATCATATTGGTAACAGCAATAAACAGTGCAATGAGCGGCGCAAGAGGAATGTTCAGAGGCACCAAAACAATCAAACCAACTATAAAAATCACCAAGGATTGCAGCAGTTTGCTGACGATAAAGTTTAAGAAAATAACATTGGTTTTCGTACCTATCTCAAAAATACGCTCTGCACGTTCTTTTCCACACAGGGCATATACTAGCTTCTTGGTTCCCAAAATCAGCCGCTCTTTGCTGAACAGGAAGTATACCGAAATAACAAACCCAAAACCAAAACGAATTAACCCAACGGCAACGGAACTAACCCCTGAGGTAAGCGCGCTGCTGACAGATGATAAATCCATCCGCTGCAGTCCATTATAAAGCATTTTAAAGCCGTCCTCAATCAAGCTGTCAATTGAACTGTAAAGCTGCGGGTCAACTCCCACAGCAATGTCTTTCAGCCAGGATTCAATGCTGTCTGCATACTGCGGAATGTTGTTGGCCATTTCAGCAATGCCCTCACGAATGGTAGGGATAATGGCAACAACAAAAATTGTTGCACTGCCAAAAAGCAACAAATATAAAAACGCAATCACACCTGCACGTTTTACCTTTTTCGTTTTGAGCGAATCTTTTCTTGAACGGACTAATCCCTCAAAAAAATTCATTGCCGGATTTAAAATATATGCCACAACAAAGCCGGATACAAAATAAGCAACGCAACTGTAAATTGTGGAAAGCAGACCGCCAAAGGACAACTCTGTGCTATCTACCATTTTAAATAGCAAAAAAGCAATCAAAAGAACAGGTAAAACATTTAAATAAGGAATTTTGATTTTTTTCACAAGTCTCTCCCTTTCTCTTTCGTAAAATTACGTTGCCAGATATTCTACAATACCGCAATAAATCGTCCAGGCCAATTTCTTTTGATAAGCCGGGTCAACCAACAGCTTTTCTTCTGCCTCGTTAGATAAAAAGCCGCATTCTATTAAAATAGATGGAATTTTTGCTTTTTGGAGCAGATAAATCTCTTTTCCCGCCTGCTTAACCTTACGTTCAGACGAAGGCTTTAAAATACGAATCATAGATGTTTGAACAGCTTCGGCAAGTCCCTTTGAATCGGGATGATTAGCCGAATAAAAAACCTGCGGACCACTATATTTTGCATCAGAAAAATGATTCATATGAATGCTGACAAAAAGCTCTGCATCTGTATCCGTTATCAGTGCTTCCCGGTTTTTTAAATCTGTTCTTTTTTTCTGACGGATGCTGTGACTGTCGGCATCATAAATACCATTATCATCTGCCCGGGTTAAAATCACCTGAGCACCGCTTTGCTCCAAATAACCCTGCAAAAGTTTTATAACGGCAAGGTTCAAATCTTTTTCAAGTACACCAAGTTTTCCCTCTGTGCCACCATCCGGCGCACCGTGGCCGGCATCTAACACAATCTTCTTTCCGGCACAGGGTACACTTCCCGTTTCCACCACAGGACTTCGCCGTACAAAAAGCCCCAAACTCAATACACTTACAAACAAAAAGGCACACAAAAGAATTACATTCCACTTTTTAATAAAAATCATCACAATAAACCAACCCCAAAACGGTTTTGGTTTATTCTATTCCTTTAAAGTATTTTCTATGCCTCCACAATGTTGCCATATAAGACGCCATCGGTACATCTTGTAAAATAAACCGGAATCAGTTTTCCGATTACGTCCTCATCATGTGACACACGAACAGATATATAGTTCTTAGTTTTTCCCTCGTAAACACCGGGCACAACGGCCTGTTCAAACAAAACTTCCTCTGTTTTGTCAACATAAGCCTCACCAAACCGCTGTTTATTTTCCTCAGTTAGTGCAAGCAACCGGTTGCTTCTCTCTTCTTTCTGCTCCGGCGTTACCTGATCAGGCATTTTTGCCGCCGGGGTTCCCTGCTGAGGTGAGTATTTAAAAATATGAGCATCTGCAAGGCAAAGTTTTTCTACAAACTGACGGCTTTCCTCAAAATCTGCGTCTGTTTCACCCGGAAAGCCCACAATCACATCAGTGGTAATTGCGGCATCAGGCATAGCTTTTTTGATGCGCTCTACCGCTTCAAAATATTCTGCCGATGTATATTTTCTGTTCATTCGCTTAAGGGTCTTATCACAGCCGCTTTGCAGCGATAAATGAAAATGATGACACACTTTAGAAAGGCGGCTGACACCTTCCACAAAGGCATCATCACACAACGTTGGCTCTAAGGAACCAAGACGGATTCTTTCTATACCGGAGACACTCTCTAAAGCCTCAAGCAAATTAAGAAGGGTTCCTTCTCCGCTATCTTTTCCCCAGGAAGCCAAATGAATACCCGTCAAAACCAATTCGCAAAAACCAGCCTCTGCCAGTCTTTTCGCCTCGGCGACAGTATCACTGATTGACCGGGAGCGGATTCTGCCCCGGGCATAAGGAATAATACAATAAGAACAGAACTGATTGCAACCATCCTGCACCTTAACAAAAACACGGGTATGCTTTTGCATACTGCCATCTATGGCTAAAGGCTCAAATACAGTATCTTTTTCTAAGGTTTGCACTAAATCAACCGGAACATTCTCCTCGAAAAAGCCTTCAACCAGTTCCACGATTTTACTTCTCTCTGTTGTGCCAAGCACAATGTCTACCCCGTCTATTTTTTTCACAGCCTCAGGATTCGTCTGTGCGTAGCACCCCATAACAACCAAAACAGCCTTAGGGTTAAGCTGTTTTGCCCGGCGAATCATCTGCCGGGATTTTCTGTCACTTAAATGGGTGACTGTGCAGGTGTTAATCACATACACATCAGCCGCCACAGAAAAATCAACAACTGTGTATCCTGCGCGGGCAAACTGCTCCTCTAAAGCCTCGGATTCATATTGATTCACTTTACAACCAAGTGTTGCAACCGCAACCGTTTTACCCATTCAGGCACCCTCTTTTCCCAATAAACCAAGCTGTTTATTGATATAACCTTCTCGCACACCGGCCTTGCAAACATCCAACCGCTTGCAACCGAAAAACGCTGCAACTTCACATAGAATCGCCACGCCGGGAAGAGCCGTATCAAGCCGTTCGGGGCTTGCTTTTAAAATGCTCTCCTCTGCCAGTGTTTCATCGCTGAGCAGCCGCTCAAGCAGCACCTCAAGAGTTTCCATTGCGCCGCCCGAGGTGGGATATAGTATTTTTTCAAGCTCGTGAGCTGTTCTTGCCGCACCGCCGATGCCAAAAAGCACTTCAGCAGTCTTATCCTCTGTAAAAGATTGCCCAATCAACTCCCTCACATACTCACGAATAGCCATAATCTGCTTTTTGTCAGCCGGACGTTTGCCTACAAAGCGAACAAAAGCAACCAAGGAACCAATGGGCATGCTAGCTGTTTGCACCGGCTTTCCATCTTTAATTAAAACAAGTTCCGTGCTGCCGCCGCCGATATCAGCAATCACGCCATCATAAATTTCCTGCTCTCTGGCCGCACCGGAAAACGTGAGAAATGCCTCTTCTTCACCGGAAAGCACATCAATCAAAAACCCCGTTTTACGTTCAATTTCTGCAACAGCCTCTTTGGTGTTTGCGATGTTACGCAAAGCCGCCGTAGCAAAAACAAAGGTCTTTTGAGCATTTTCTTTCTGAATAAACTTCTTAAGTGATAAAAGGGCATCACACGCTGCATGAATGCCTTCTTCGCTCAAAGCACCGTCTACCACTTTTGAACCCAACAGTGCCATAACGCGACGGTTTAACACAAGGGATAGTTTTTCTTTTTTAAGTTCATAAATACAAAGTCTGACAGTGTTAGACCCAATATCAATCACTGCATATTTCATATGTTGCTGTTTCCCCCATTACGATTTTACATTCCCATTCTTTTAGTTGCCTGCAAAACACCATGCTTAATTTTTTCCATATCCAAGGTTTTAAGCTCTCTGTTTTCCATGACAACCTGCCCCTTAATGACAGATGTAACCACATGGCCACCGCAGCCGCCATAAACCAAGCAGGACACCGGTTCATTCACCGGTATAAGCGCCGGTGCGTCTGCATCTAAAATGATAACATCTGCATCATAACCGGCTTTTAGCTTGCCACACTCATTCTCACGCCCCAAGGTTTTGGCACCGCTTACAGTTGCCATAGAAAGAGCTGTTTCTGCCGGAATTAACTGCGGGTCAAGCCTCATACCCTTGTGGAGCAAGCCTGCCAATTTCATTTCGGCAAACATATCCAGGGTGTTGTTGCTGGCTGCGCCATCAGTACCCAAAGATACATTCACGTTTTTATCAAGCAGTTCTTTAATGTTTGCTACACCACTTGCAAGTTTTAAATTACTCGTCGGGTTATGAGCAACACTAACATCATACTGCTTTAAAATATCCATATCATTTTCACTTAAATAAATACAGTGTGCCGCATTGGTCCGGACGTCAAACACACCCAAATCACGCATAACTTCTGTAGGCGACTTACCGTTTTGGCTATAGCAATCACGGTTTTCTTTCATGGTTTCACTCAGGTGAATGTGAATGCCAGTTCCATCAAGCTGTGCCGCCTCTGCTACAGCGCGAATAGCTTCACGACTACAGGTATATACCGTATGGGCAGAATGCTCAATTTTAATGCGTCCGTCACCTGCATTATTATAAGTCACAAAAAGCTCTCTTGCTTCTTGTAGCCGCTTTTTATAGCCGTTATGTGTTCCGGTAACGCAGCAGGATACGTTGGCTTTCATGCCGCAGGAAAGAATGGCTTTCACCGAGCTTTCACTGAAAAAGTACATATCGCTAAAAGCCGTTGTGCCGCTTTTAATCATTTCTGCACATGCAAGCAGCGTGCCGTAATACACTGCTTCATCATCAAGCTTATCCTCTATGGGAAAAATATAGTCATGCAACCACTCAGATAGTGCACAGTCATTTCCCACACCACGCAAAAGAGTCATAGGAGAATGGGTATGGGTGTTAATGAGCCCCGGCATAACAATGCCGCCCCTGGCATCAATATAACGGTCATACTCCATCTCAGCAGGCTTTTCACCTACATAAGAAATCACAGAATCCTCTATCATAACGCAACCGTCTTGCACTATTTTTCCATCATCCAGGGTAACAAGCAAACCGTGATCAATCAATGTTTTCATGATTATTCTCCTGCTTCATCATCAGCCGGTTTTGTTTTGGCAAAAGCTGCCGCACGTACCTTCTGATCAATTTCCTCCATCAGTGCAGGATTATCCAGTAAATATGCTTTAGAATTTTCACGACCCTGACCTAAGCGCAAATCGCCGTAATTGTACCAGGTGCCGCTTCTTTGAATAATTTCAAGGTCAGCTGCCACATCTAAAATACAACCTGCCTGAGAGATGCCCTCGCCATACATAATATCAAATTCTGCTTCACGGAAAGGCGGTGCAACCTTGTATCTAACAACCTTTGCACGGGTGCGAACACCAACGCTCTCTGTGCCG
>JAZSJR010000188.1:0-4752 GCA_045534415.1 Clostridia bacterium | reverse complement strand
GACGACCAACAGCGTCAATTTCATCAATAAAAATGATGCTAGGGGCATTCTTTTTAGCACGCTCAAACAAATCTCTCACGCGGGATGCACCCACACCAACAAACATTTCAACAAAGTCAGAACCACTGATGCTGAAGAACGGAACTTTGGCTTCACCTGCAATGGCTTTTGCAAGCAAGGTTTTACCGGTACCCGGCGGTCCCACCAAAAGAACACCCTTGGGGATTCTGGCGCCCAGTTCAATAAATTTAGAAGAATCTCTTAAAAAGTCAACAATCTCTTCAAGTTCAGCCTTTTCTTCATCGGCACCTGCAACATCACGGAAGGTAACGTGTGTTTCACCGCTTTGGTTCATGCGGGCATTGCTCTTACCAAAGGACATAACCTTGCCGCCACCTTGTGACTGGCGCATAAACACAAACCAAAATAAAACAAAGATACCAACAGTCAAAAGCGTCGGCAGTAGTGAGAGCCACCAGGGCAATTCCTGAGGCGCAGGTGTTTCAACCTTTAAGGTTCCTGCTTCAATTTGCTCACGAATGGCATCACCTGCATCTTCATATAAAATGTAGATGGATGCAATGTCTGATACTCTTTTATTTTCATTAGGCCGTTTTGGCTCAACCCCGGACAGGGTAACAGTTGCCGTTCTGTCAGTTAAAATCAGTTCTGACACTTTTCCGTCTTTAATACCGGAAACAAGTTCAGAATACGGAATACTGCTGATGCCCGGCTCATAGTTAAAAACACCGAACATAAGCAAAACGATTAAGAACAGCAAAACGTAAAAACCAATGCCGCCCAGATGTCTTTTTTTCAACACTGTCACTCCTTATGGACTAATAGAATAGAACATAGTTTAACACAAATAAAGATAAATTACAAGAATTATCAAAAAACTTTACTTTCTATTCATTTTTTCAAATTTCACTTTATTTTTCATAGACAGACCGCTTTAAAACACCAACATAAGGCAGCTGTCTGTATTTTTCATCATAATCAAGACCATAGCCAACCACAAATTCATCCGGAATAGAAAATCCGGTAAAATCTGCCTGAATGGGCTTTGTTCTGCGGTCCGGCTTATCAAGCAAGGCACACAGCTTCAATGAGGCAGGCTTACGAGCCTTTAACTGCTCAAATAAAGCTGATAAAGTATTACCTGTGTCTAATATATCTTCTACAATTAAAACGTGTTTATTCGTAATGTCAACAGTTAAATCCTTTAAAATACGAACATTTCCACCGGAAACAGCGCCACTGCCGTAACTGGAAACACACATAAAATCGTAAACAGCCGGGAAAGAAACTTCTCTTACAAGGTCAGCAAAAAAGGTAACACTTCCCTTTAAAATGCAAACCATAACAACTTCCTTACCCTGATATGTATCGCTCATTTTAGCTGCCATTTCAGTAACTCTTTTTGCGATTTCATCTTTTGTTAGTAAAACCCTTTCAACATCTTTTTCTAAATTTTTCATAATTGCTCCCCCTTATGTATCTTTACGCATACAATAGCGTCTGTTTCCTTTGTAGCAATAAAACGTCTGTCTGCTCTATACCCTGCAATCCAAACAACCTCATCATCTGCTGTCAGAATTGGTACTGTGTCCCGCAGAAAATACGGAATTTTTTTGTCAACAAAAAAATCATGCAGTTTTTTTCTCCCATCCATTCCAACAGGATAAAATACATCTCCGTCACATCTAGAACGCAGCATAAGTTTTTTGCCGGCAAGTTTTTGTTTATCAAGATACACCGTGCAAGCATTACCTTTGCCCGGCATATACTCTACATCACATATTGTCACAGTCTGCCCTGTTTCTTTAATAAAAGCAGACTCAAAAAGCGGGTATGAAAACGTTTTTGCAGGCAGATTGCGACGAATATATAACCATCCATGGCAAACTTCTGCAACCATATCATCCGGCAAAGATACCGAGCATTTTCCCTGCCCAAGCATTGCCATAATACTGTTTATATGGTCAGCGGTAATGCTATGACCTCCGGCATACTGCTGAAGCACCTTATGCAGCACGGTGCTGACCAAAAACTCATTATATGCTAAAAGTGATTGGCATGAAAAACAAACGCCCTGCAAGGTAGAATGCATTTCTTTCTGCATAACCTTCTCTGTCTCATCTTTTATATATGCGCCACAAGCAGCATATAGTCGAATCTGCTCCTGAAAAGAATTTTTAAAGTCAGGATTAAACTTTTCTTCCATAAAAGGAATGAGTTCGTGACGGACTTTATTTCTTGTATAGTTGGTTTCAAAATTCGATAAATCCGTCCTAAAGGATAGGTTTTGTGCTTTGCAATAGTCTTCAATATCCTGACGGCTCACATCCAGTAAAGGTCGGATAACCTCTTGATTAACATAGGGAATGCCGCCAAGCCCCAAAGGTCCTGTTCCACGCATTAGGCGCATTAAAACAGTTTCAATGTTATCTCCACTGTGATGAGCTGTTGCAATTTTAGTAAAACCATGTTCGTCCTTAAGCTCTTTAAAAAAGGCATAACGGGCATTGCGTCCGGCTTCTTCCAAACCGGTTTTAGTTTCCGCAGCCAAAGCGCGAACATCCACTCGCTTAACATAGAGCGGAATATTTCTTTCATTACACAAACGCCGAACAAATAACTCATCGTCATCTGCATCCTGCCCACGCAAGCCGTGATGAACATGTGCGGCAGAAAAAGAGATGCCGAGCTCATCAGAAAGTTTCTGCAAACAATCCAGCAGGCAAACAGAATCTGCCCCACCTGAAAGGGCAACCAAAATCCTGTCACCGGTATGTATCAAATTATGTTGTTTAATAGTTTTTTGTACTTTTGTAAACATATCAATCACGATGCTTATCAAGATTCATAAAACGAGTATATTGCCCTGCCCAGAACATTTCAATTGTTCCGGTTGAACCGGCTCTGTGTTTTGCAATAATGCATTCTGCCACATTTTTCTTTTCAGTATCAGGGTTATATACATCATCACGGTATAAGAACATAACAATGTCAGCATCCTGCTCAATGGCACCGGATTCACGCAAGGCACTGAGCATCGGGCTATGCTCTGCACGTTGCTCAGGTGCACGGGATAACTGCGAAAGTGCAATAATGGGAACATCCAGTTCCTTTGCAAGAATTTTAAGTGAACGGGAAATATCAGAAATTTCCTGCTGTCTGCTTTCTGCTCTTGTGCCCTGCATCAACTGCAGGTAGTCAATGACCACAAGACCCAAACCTTTTTCCAGTTTTAAACGTCGGCATTTAGCACGAATATCACTGATGGTAACATTGGTAGAATCGTTAATATAAATCGGTGCTTGTCCCAAGGTTGACAGGGAGGCTGCAATTTTTTCCCAGTCATCATCTGTCAGTTCACCGGTTCGCAGGTGATTACTGTCAATCAGCATTTCTGAACTGATAATACGGGAAACAAGCTGAACACTTGACATTTCCAAACTGAAAATAGCAACAGGAACATTGCCGTGAACAGCCGCATAGGTAGCAATATTTAAAGCAAAACTAGTTTTACCCATAGACGGTCTTGCTGCAATCAAAATAAAGTCTGATTTTTGCAAGCCAAAGAGGGCTTTATCGAGCTCTGTAATGCCTGTGGGTGCACCTGTCAGTTTGCCGTGATTCTGATAAATTTCAGCTAAGGAATCGTGGGTTTGCAGTAAAATATCTTTAATGTGCACAACCCCACGCTGCTGTTGATTTTCAAGTACATCAAAAATCAAACGCCCGGCTTCATCGGCAATATTTTTAGAAGCTGCCCCCGGTGAATACCCCATATCCATAATTTCACCCGAAGCATGAATTAAGCGTCTGAGCAGAGCCTTATCCTGCACAATGTCAAGATATTGTCTTAAGTTTGCGGTTGTAGGAAGGGTTGATGCAAGATAGGCAAGATATTCAACGCCACCAACAGCTGCAAGCTGTTCTCTTAAGGTCAGCTCTTCTGAAACCGTAACCAGGTCAATGGCTGAATCACGGTTAAAAAGCCCCTGCATTGCTTCAAAAATCAACCGATTTGCTTCTATATAAAAATCATTGTCCTTTAAATGCTCAAAAACCAAGGTGACGCATTCACTGTCAATCAGCATTGCACCTAAAATTGACTGCTCTGCTTCCTTGTTATGAGGCATAACCTTCGGAATACCGTTCTCCATTATGTTTCCTTTCCGGTCACTGAGCGTTTACCTTGACCTTAATTGTTGCGGTAATTTCGGGATAAACTTTAACGGTTACATTTGTTGTGCCCAAAGTTTTAATACCATCGGGCAGCTGAATTTTCTTTTTATCAATCACAAGATGGCACTGCATTTTAAGCTGCTCAGCAACATCTTTTGCAGTAATAGAGCCAAAAAGCTTACCATTTTCGCCTGCTTTTGCGGTAAAGGTAACAACAGCTTCATTCAGTTTTCCGGCAAGCTCTGTTGCCTGCAGTCTTTCCTGCTCTTTATGATAGGCAGCTGCGCTTTGTTTGCTTTCAAGCTCTGTCATTGCGCTTTTGTCAGCGACAATAGCCAAACCTTTCGGTAATAGATAGTTTCTTGCATAGCCATCTGATGCGTTAACCATTTCACCTTTTTTGCCATGACCTTTTACATCAGCTGTTAAAATAACTTTCATCTATCAACACTCCTTCGGTAAAATACAAATTAGTCTACAGTTTCCAAATAATAATCATCAATTGCCTGCTGCAGGCGTTCTTTTGCTTCTTCTAAATCAATGTCATTAAGCTGA
>JAZSJR010000066.1:0-5981 GCA_045534415.1 Clostridia bacterium | reverse complement strand
TATAGTCAGCTTCATCTAACAGATAAGTGGACTTAATCGGGGTTTTACCAAAACGTAAGTGAGACATGGTAACACCAAGTCGGATCGTAGCCATGTCGTTCTGTGGGCGCAGGGGTTGTCCATTAGTATTGTCTTCCTAAGACCGCTTGGCCTCCGACTTGGTTTGTGACAAGCAATATAGTCAGCTTCATCTAACAGATAAGTGGACTTAATCGGGGTTTTACCAAAACGTAAGTGAGACATGGTAACACCGCCGGATTTCTTGGAGTCATAATCAAAGTATGCCTGAGCATATAAGTCGGTGTTGTCACCGATGATTTTGATAGCATCTTTGTTAGCACCAACAGTACCGTCAGAACCAAAGCCCCAGAACTTACAACGAGTAGCACCTGCAGGAGCAGCGTTTACTCTTTCGCCCAGCTCTAAGGACAGATTGGTAACGTCATCGCAGATACCAATGGTAAAGCCATTCTTAGGTTCTGCAGCGTCTAAGTTGTTGAATACAGCAACCAGCTGAGTCGGGGTTGTATCTTTAGAACCAAGACCAAAACGACCGCCAACAATCTTAGGAGCATTTGCACAATCTTTGTACAGATTGCAAACGTCTAAATACAGGGGTTCGCCTAAGGAACCGGGTTCTTTTGTTCTGTCTAAAACTGCAATCTTTTCAACAGTTTTCGGCATTACATTGAAGAAGTATTTAGCAGAGAACGGTCTGTACAGGTGAACTTCCAATACGCCGACCTTTTCGCCCTTTGCATTCAGGTAATCAACGGTTTCTTCTAATGCCTGGCAAACGCTGCCCATAGCAACGATAACCTTCTTAGCATCAGGTGCGCCATAGTAATTAAAGGGCTTGTATTCACGACCGGTAATCTTAGAAATTTCATCCATATAACCTGCAACAATATCAGGAACTGCATCGTAGAATTTGTTGCAAGCTTCTCTACCCTGGAAGTAGATATCACCATTCTGAGCGGTACCACGCAGAACAGGATGTTCCGGATTTAATGCTCTATCTTTAAATTCTTTCAGTGCTTTCCAGTCAACCAGTTTTGCCAGGTCGTCATAATCCATAACTTCGATTTTCTGAATTTCGTGAGAAGTTCTGAAACCATCAAAGAAATGCAGGAAGGGCACTCTGCTCTTAATAGAAGCTAAGTGTGCAACGCCACCTAAGTCCATTGTTTCCTGAACACTGCCGGAAGCCAGCATAGCAAAACCGGTCTGACGGCAAGCCATAACGTCCTGATGGTCGCCGAAGATGTTCAGTGCATGAGCAGCAAGTGCACGTGCACTAACATGGAAAACGGTAGGCAGCAATTCACCTGCAATTTTGTACATATTGGGGATCATCAGCAACAGACCCTGAGAAGCAGTAAAGGTTGTTGTCATAGCACCCGCCTGCAGAGAACCGTGCACAGCACCAGCTGCACCAGCTTCAGACTGCATTTCTACAACTTCAACTGTTTCGCCATAAATGTTTTTCAAGCCTTTTGCACTCCACTCATCAACATATTCAGCCATTGTTGATGAAGGGGTAATAGGATAAATAGCTGCAACTTCGGTAAACGCATACGCGCAATGTGCCGCAGCGCAGTTACCATCCATGGTTTTGAATTTTTTCGCCATTTTGGAATCCTCTCCTTCAATTTATTTGAAAGTTTATTATTAACAAACATATATAGTATAACATATAAAACACAAAAAAGCAAATATTTTTCTGTTTTTGGTCACAAAAAGATAACAGGAATTATTTAGAAAAACCAAAAACGACAAAGATATTATATAAAATTTGCAAAAAAGATGAAATTATAACTGATAAATAAAAAGAACGCTTGTATTTTAGCGTTGTTTTATCACGATTCCTCTTTCTTCACAAAGTCTGCAAAAACCTTGATTTTTTTATCGCAACGTGTTATACTATTATTACTTAATTATAAGGAGGTCTTTTAAAATGGATGAAAATACAATTTACACCGAAAACGGTATTGTTAACATTTCTGATGACGTTGTTCAGACCATTACCGCTATGGCTGTCAACGAGGTAGATGGCGTGAGCCTGCCCGCAGGTTTGGCTGAGGGTTTAGTGGAAAAGCTTGTTAGCGTTAAAAAGAATTATTCAAAAACTATTCGCATTGAAATGGAAGAAAAAGACGCAACTGTTGAAGTGCATGTTTTAGTTGACTACGGTAACAAAATTCAGCCTTTAGCTGCTGAACTGCAGAAAGTGATTAAACACAACATTGAAACCATGACAGATTTAAATGTAAAGGCTGTTAACGTTTTAGTGGATGGTATTCGCTTTGTAAAAGAAACTAAAAAGGTTGAACCGGCCACTGAACAAGAAGTAAAATAATTTAAAAGTACATTTTATCAGCCCACAGTATGATGATATTTGTGGACGGAAAGGCAAATGATTTTATGGCAACAGATGTTTACAACAGTCCCCTCTGCTCTCGCTATGCAAGTAAAGAGATGCAAAATCTTTTTTCAGAGGATACAAAATTTAAAACCTGGCGCAAACTGTGGATTGCGCTGGCTGAAACGGAAAAAGAACTGGGACTTCCCATTACAGACGAACAGCTTGACGAAATGCGTGCTCACGCAGATGAGATTAACTACGATGTAGCCCGGGCTAAGGAAAAAGAAGTCCGCCACGATGTTATGTCTCACGTTCACGCTTACGGTGAGCTTTGCCCCAAAGCAAAAGGCATTATCCATTTAGGTGCAACCTCTTGCTACGTTGGTGATAACACAGATTTAATTTTGTTAAATGAGGGTTTAAAGCTGATTCATCAAAAGCTTGTTTGCGTTATCAAAGCTTTAAGTGATTTTGCAATGGAATATAAAGACTTGCCCACTTTAGGTTTTACCCATTTTCAGGCTGCGCAGCTCACCACAGTGGGCAAACGTGCAACCCTGTGGTTGCAGGATTTGCTCCTTGATTTAGAAGATTTAGAGCATCAGATGAGCAAAGCAAAGCTTTTGGGTTCAAAAGGTACTACCGGTACTCAGGCAAGCTTTTTAGAGTTGTTTGAGGGCGATATGGACAAGGTGGTTGAAGCTGACAAGCGTATTGCTAAGAAAATGGGCTATGAAGCGGTCTTCCCTGTTTCAGGTCAGACCTATACAAGAAAGGTTGACAGTCAGGTGCTGAATATTTTAAGCGGCATTGCTCAAAGCGCTTATAAATTCAGCAACGATATGCGCCTGCTTCAGCATTTAAAAGAAATGGAAGAGCCCTTTGAAAAGAAGCAGATTGGTTCTTCTGCAATGGCTTATAAGCGGAATCCTATGCGTTCTGAACGCATCTCTGCTCTTTCTCGCTACGTGATTGTTGACAGCTTAAATCCCGCTGTTACTGCTGCTACACAGTGGTTTGAAAGAACCCTTGATGACTCAGCAAACAAGCGCATCAGTGTGCCGGAAGCATTCCTTGCAACCGATGCAATTTTATCTATTTATTTAAACATTGCACAAGGTTTTGTGGTGTATCCTAAGGTTATCGAAAGCCACATTATGAGTGAGCTGCCCTTTATGGCAACAGAAAATATTATGATGCAGGCTGTAAAAAAAGGCGGCGACCGTCAGGAACTCCACGAGCGCATCCGTCAGCATTCAATGGCTGCTGCTAAAGTGGTTAAATAAGAAGGCAAGGCAAACGACTTATTGGAAAGAATTGCTGCTGACCCTGTCTTTGGGCTTGATTTGGAAGAGTTAAAGAATACTTTATCTCCCAAAGAATACATAGGTTGTGCTCCTGAGCAGACAAAGCGCTTCATCGAAGAATATGTAGCACCTGTTCTGGCTCGTTGTCAGGAAGAATTAGGTGTTAAATCTGAATTAAATGTATAAAAATTTGCCGCAGGACCTTTGTCTTGCGGCAATCACATATAAAGAAAGGCTGTGAGTCTTGTGAAACTTGGTTTTATTGGTGGCGGCAATATGGCATACGCCATTTGTGGCGGTGTTTTAGCCGCAGAATTATGCAATGAAAAAGAAATTTTTGTCAGCGACCCGAATCCGGAAGCATTGAAAAAATTTAAAAAAGCCGGTGTTTCTGCAAAAGAATCAAATGAAAATGCTTTGCAGGCTGACTACATCATTTTGGCAGTAAAGCCCTTTGTGTTGCCTGCAGTTTTAACCGAATTAAAAGAAAAATATAACAAAAAAATTCAGGAAAAGGTTTTCATCACCATTGCAGCCGGTGTTGATGTTGCTGCAATTAAAGACATTTTGGGGTTCGACGCCAAAGTCATCCGCGTAATGCCTAACACACCTGCTATGGCACTTTGCGGGATGAGCGTGATTGCGGCTGAACATATGCCTGCTACCTCCTCTGAATTTTCTATTGTAAAAGAAATTTTCCAGGCTGTCGGCGAAGTGCAGATTCTGCCTGAATCTCTGTTAAATTCAGTCATTGCTGTTTCAAGCAGCAGCCCGGCTTATGTGTTTATGATGATTGAAGCAATGGCAGACGCTGCCGTTCGTGATGGCATTGCACGAAACGCCGCATATCATTTAGCTGCACAATCTGTGATGGGTGCTGCAAAACTGATGCTTGAAACAGGCAAACATCCCGGTGAATTAAAAGACATGGTTTGCTCACCGAAAGGCACCACCATTGAGGCTGTTAAACGTTTGGAAGAATGTGGCTTTAGAAGTGCAATTATGGCAGCAATGCAAGCTTGTACCGAAAAAGCAAACTCTATGTAATTTGCGTTTTAGGGCATAAAAAATTACTTTCGCTACATACTAAAACTGAAATCAAAACGGCGGAGGTAAGAAATATGAAAATGAGTTTTTTAGGCGGCGTCATTGCAGGTGCGATTGTTGGTTCTGCTCTGACAATGGTGATGGACCCTGTCACTGACAGACAACGCAAAAAAATGCACAAAGGCACCCAGTCAATGTTCAAAACTATGGGTTCCGTGTTAGATGCAATGATAGCCAAGTAATAAAAAAGAGGAGAATTGCTTAGCAACTCTCCTCTTTTTTATTTGACATTAAAAGTAAAAATTGTTATACTGAACATAACAACATACGAAATGAGGAACAATATGAAAGTTTTGTTTCGGATTATTTTGATTTTAATATCTTTGATTTTGCTGCTAAACGCCGCTTATTTGTGGACTGTTTCTAATTTTAACTTAGGTCTTTTGCTCCTGACTATCCTTGGCGGTGTTTTGCTATTGTATGCCCTTTTTTCCCGATTGTTTCATTTTTTGCTAAACAATCGCCTGGGCAGATGGATTAAGTTTCTCACTCTGCTTACCGCAGCTTATTTTATTTTTGTTTCCTCTGCCATCACAATGTCTGCCGCCACAGATACAGCAAGCTTTAAGGAAGATGCGGTAATCGTTTTAGGTGCCGGCATTCATGGCGAAGAGGTTTCCAGAGTGCTTGCTTATCGTCTTGACGCCGCAATTACATACCATAAAATTAATCCCACAGCATACATTATTTTATCCGGTGGTCAGGGTGCTCAGGAAAGTATAACAGAGGCTGAAGCCATGGAGCGTTATCTTGTTAAAAGAGGTGTTGACCCTGCCGTGATTCTCCGGGAAGAAAAGGCAACCTCTACCTATGAAAACTTTTTATTTTCTAAAATGATTTTAGACGAGAAATTTCCTGATGGCTACAGAGTTGCATTTATCTCCAATCGTTTTCATTTGTTCCGTGCTAGCAGATTGGCAAAATCAGCCGGACTCAGTGCACAAAGAATGCACGCCGATTCTGATTTAGTCACACTCCTCCCCGACTATTTACGTGAATGTTGTGCAATCGGATACATGTGGCTGACCGGAAAATAAAATACATTAACATAGAAAAAGGGCTGATACAAAATGTATCAGCCTTTCATTGTATAATGAAAACCACGCGATAGTCGCGTGGTTCAAAAAAGGGTTAACCGATGACTAGAAATAAACCTAAAAAGACATTAATAAGTTTAGTTGTATAGAAAAGTTGCAAATTTA
>JAZSJR010000039.1:0-7135 GCA_045534415.1 Clostridia bacterium | reverse complement strand
ACGACATGGCTACGATCCGACTTCCATTTGGATTTAGGCAATGCTGCATCAGCTACTGAATGCACCGGTTTAATTCAAGTTCCACCGGAAACAGATGAAGATATAGAAGCATATCTTTCAATTGCAGATTACAGAACACCTAATGTAATATCAGAAGATGATAAATAATTAGAAGATAAGTAAGGGAGGATTTATAGCCCTCCCTTATATATATTTAATTTAATTTCTGATAAATTTTTTCAGCAATTCTGACGGCTTCCATTCCGTCTTTTGCGTAAAAATCTGCACCAATGGCATCAGCATAATCAGGGTTTAATACAGCACCGCCAACCAAAACTTTGCACCAGGGTGCTTCTTTTTTAAGTAATTTGATTGTTTCTTCCATTGCAGGTACTGTAGTGGTCATTAAAGCACTGAGTCCGGCTATGGGTGCTTTTTGTTTAATGACTTCACGTGCTACTGCATCCGGAGGGACATCCCTGCCTAAATCAATAACATTAAAGCCATAATTTTCAAGGAGAAGTTTTACAATATTTTTCCCAATATCGTGAATATCGCCTTGTACGGTTGCAATTATGAAGGTACATTTATCAGCAGATGTATTTTCCGGCACGGCAGTTTTAATTACTTCAAAGGCTGTTTTTGCCGCTTCTGCACTCATTAAAAGCTGGGGTAGATATACTTTTTTTTCTTCATAGCCTTTTCCCACAATATCAAGAGCAGGAATGATTTCATTCTGAATTACATCCATAGGCGCTGTGGTTTGTAAGGCTTCCTTTGTCAATCGGTGAGCAACCTCTTTTAAGCCTTTCACGACGGCTCTCTGCAGCTCAGAGCCGTCGTGTTCTTCTTTAGCGGTGTGAGTAGCCACAGCGCAGGGTACGGCATCTAATTGAGGCAGAGAATCCGCAAACTCAATAAACCCACTACAATTTTTATCAAGGCCTGAAATGGCAAGATATGCGTAGTAGCTTTTAAGCATATCATCAGAATAAGGGTTCATAATGGCGGCAGAAAGACCATTTTGCAGGGCAAGAGCAAAAAAGGTGCTGTTAATAATATCCCGCCGGGGCAGACCAAAAGAAACGTTTGAAACACCCAACGAGGTGTGACACTCAAGGAGAGTTTTAATCATTTTAACCGCTTTTAAAGTTTCTTTTCCGGATTTGTCATCCGCGCTGATAGTTAATGCCAAGGGGTCAAAAATAATATTCTTTTTAGAAATGCCGTATTTTGCCGCTTCAGCCAGAATTTTTTCGGCAATCATAACACGTTCATTGGCAGTATTAGGGATGCCGTTTTCATCTAATGTTAGGGCAACCACCAAGCCGCCATATTTTTTTACAAGGGGAAAGACAGCTTCCATGCTTTCCTTTTTGCCGTTTACAGAGTTTACCATGGCTTTGCCGTTATAACGGCGGAGAGCAACTTCCATAGCAACCGGATCGGCAGTATCAATCTGCAAGGGCAAATCAACCACAGCCTGCAGCTCGCAAACAGCAGTTTTAAGCATAGAAACCTCGTCAATTTCCGGCAGACCGACATTTACATCTAAAATATGTACGCCTTTTTCCTGCTGTGCAATGCCCTCTTTTAAAATATAATCAATCTCGTTGTTTTTTAAAGCTTCTTTAAACCGTTTTTTTCCAGTGGGATTAATGCGTTCACCAATTAACACCGGGGTTTCGTGAAAAACAACAGCGTGGGTGTAAGAAGAAACCATAGTAATTTCTTTTTCAATCACAGGTTTTGGCATAATGTTTTCTGCAAATTTACATAAAGACGCAATATATTCCGGTGTTGTTCCACAACAGCCGCCACAAATTCTGACACCAGTTTTCACCATATCGCAAACTTCATCAGCAAATTCTTCCGCTGAAACATCATAAATCGTTTTGCCATCTACCGCTTTTGGCAGGCCTGCATTGGGCTTAACCAAAATGGGCAGGGATGAATATTTTAAATATTCCTGGACAATAGGCATCAAAGCCTTTGGACCAAGAGAACAGTTTACACCAATGGCATCAGCACCCATGCCCTCAAGCATTGCCACCATAGCAGCGGGGGAAGCACCAGTCATGAGCTTGCCGTCAGCAGAATAAGCGTTAGACACAAACACAGGCAGGTCACAGTTCTCCTTTGCGGCAAGAAGTGCTGCCTTGGTTTCGTAACTGTCATTCATGGTTTCAATTAAAATTAAATCAACCCCGGCTTCTGCGCCCAGCTTTATGGTTTCAGCAAATAAAGAAACCGCATCCTCAAAATCAAAATCACCGTAGGGGGCAAGCATCCGCCCGGATGGACCAATATCAAGTGCTACCCATTTTTTCTGTGTACCGCTACTTTCTTCTGCAGCCTTGCGTGCATTTAGAACGGCAGCGTTAATAATATCTTTTAACTCTTGTTTAGAAAATTTTAAAAGATTAGCACCAAAGGTGTTGGTGCTGACAACATTACTGCCGGCATTATAATAGTCCCTATGAATTTCAGTAATTACCTCGGGATGAGAAAGATTCCAGGTTTCCGGCAGTTCACCGGGTAGTAAGCCTTTTTTCTGCAGTAGGGTACCCATACCGCCGTCTAAAAATAGTAAGTTATTTTTTAAATATTCTCTGATGTTCATACTGTTCTCCTGAAAGCACAATCCGCCTTGTTGCACAGGGTGCAGGGGCGGTGATTGATATTTTTTATGTCACAGTGGCTAATGCCGATTAAAGCGGTTACTGATTTTGATGGACTCATTAGCAAACTGCTATTTAAGGTCAAGCCTATTTTTCGTGGACAATCTAAAACTGAAAATATATCTTTTTGAAAGTCGAGGGGTAAATCCCCGTATCCCGGACTATATCGGGGAACAGTGAAAAGTCCCTCTGCCTTTTTTTCTTCTGCAATCTGTTCATTAAAAATGTCACAAAGTGTCTCAATCCGTTCTGCACCGATGGCATTAAGCAAAAGAGCGCGGGCAGGGGATATTTTTGTGTAGCGGGCAACTAACCTATCAAGTCCAATGCCAATTGTTGCGGCAAAAACAACAATGCTATGGCAGCGGTCAAGGTTTTTTGCAAGGTTTTTTGAATCCGTCCTTGCAAAAGAAAGGTCAATAAAACCGTCACAGAATGAAACAGGAAACTCCCGGTAGCAAACCGAATAAGAAAAAATATTTTCCGTCTCGTTTAAACATTCTTCTAAAAGAGTGTTTAAGGCATCATCCGCTTCTTTCGCCCCGGCATACCGCAAAATTTCATTTTTGTTAAAGGGTGGGGGCGGGAAGTTTTTCACAAAAACAGTGTTCATGGCGCTACCCCAAAATATCAGATAAATTCTGTTGAATTTTTTCCGCAACATCTGGCTTGTTCATAGAATATACGTGAACGTTTGTAATGCCGTTTGCAAACAGGTCAATAATCTGGTCTGTTGCATAGGCAATGCCTGCCTGCTTCATGGCATCAGGATTCTGACCGAATTTATCTACAAGGCTCTTAAACCGTTGGGGCATAAAGGAGCCGGAAAGCTTCATAGCACGTTCTACCTGATTTGCATTAGTAATGGGCATAACACCAGGGATAATGGGAACTAAAATACCGGCTTCACGGATTTTATATAAGAAATTATATAAAAGATTGTTATCAAAAAACATCTGAGTGGTTAAAAAAGAGCAACCAGCGTCAACCTTTTCTTTTAAATATTTAATATCTTCCTTTTGGTCAACACTTTCAGGGTGAATTTCAGGATAGCAAGCACCTCCAATGCAAAAATCAGCACCGCTTGCCTTAATATCGTGAATTAAATCAATGGCGTGATGATAACACCAACCGCTTCTGTCACTTGCCTCAAGCTCAGGGGTCAAATCACCACGCAGTGCCATAACGTTCTCTATTCCTGCTTCTTTCATCTCGCGGATTTTAGAAAGCACAGTTTCTTTTGTGGAAGACACACAGGTCAGGTGGGCAAGGGTGGGCACACCATAGTGAGACTTAATGTTTTGTGCAATTTCCAAAGTATATCGGCTGGTACCGCACCCTGCACCATAGGTTACACTCATAAAGGAGGGGTGAAGTTTTGCAATTTTCTTCGTTGCGGTTTTCACCGAATAAAATGTCATATCAGTTTTCGGCGGAAAAACTTCAAAAGATAAGGAAAGCTTATTAGATTTAAAAAGTTCTGTTAATTTCAAAACAATCATCCTTATATGTAAAAAATTATTACCTTATTATATCATAAAAACGCTGACTAAATCAATAGAAAGGGTGAATAAAGTAAGAGACAAGGAAAAATCTTTTAAAATTTGCGGCAATGTTTACAGAACTGTCACATAAAAAATGTTGAATTTAAGGATTGGGTATGTTACAATGAAAGAAAAGAGCGTTGAAAGGAAATTTAGATATATGGAAAATAAAGAAAAGTGCCATATTACAAGCATTGGCGGACAGGCCGTCATTGAAGGTGTTATGATGCGTGGCCCAAAAGAAATTGCAACAGCTGTCAGAACCCCTGACGGCGAAATTGTGGTAGATAAAAAACCCATCGCATCCATTCTGCAAAAATGGAAGTTTTTAAAGCTGCCCATTCTGCGGGGGGTTATCAGCTTTATTGAATCCCTAATCATCGGCACAAAGGCACTGATGTATTCAGCAGAGTTTTTTGACATTGAAGAGGAAGAAGACAAAAAGAAAAAAGAAACCATGTCTGAAGAAGAAATAAAAAAACTGGAAGCCAAAGAAAGCAAAATGAAAAACGCGGCTATTTATGGCTCTGTGGTCTTTGCTCTCATCTTTGGCGTAGGTCTTTTTATGCTGCTTCCCACTGTGATTGTCGGCTTTGTGAAAGACTTAATTCCCATAAGCTTTATAGCAACCCTGACAGAGGGCATTGTGAGAATTGCCATCTTTTTGATTTATGTGCTTTTAGTTTCTCAAATGAAAGACATCCGCCGGGTGTTTGAATATCATGGTGCAGAGCACAAAACCATTTTCTGCTATGAAAGCGGCGAAGAATTAACCGTTGAAAATGCAAGAAAGTTCTCCCGCCTGCACCCACGTTGCGGCACAAGCTTTCTGTTAATTGTTATGGTTGTCAGCATCATTTTGTTTTCCTTTATTTCTTGGGAAAACGCTTGGATGCGCCTTGGCATCCGCCTGCTCTTGCTGCCTGTGGTAGCCGGGGTTTCTTATGAAATCATTAAGTTTGCCGGTCGCAGCAAAAGCAAGTTTATGCGTCTAGTTTCCCTGCCCGGCATGTGGCTGCAGAATATTACCACCCGTGAACCTGATGACAGCCAGCTGGAAGTTGCCATTGCTTCCTTAAAAGCTGTTTTAACCGACAACCGGGAGGATGACAAGTGGTAATCGGGGATGTATTAAAAGAAGCAACAGAAAAGCTCACCGCCGCCGGCATTGATACGGCACGGCTAGACAGCGAAGTGTTGCTTTCTTTTTTGCTACAAAAAGAACGGCTCTATCTTTTAATGAACCGCAATCAGGAAATGGTAGCCGAAACAGAAACAGCATTTCGGAAACTGATTGAGCGTAGAGCAAAAAAAGAGCCAGTGGCATACATCGTGGGGCATCGTGAATTTATGTCCCTTAATTTCTCTGTCAGCCCGGGGATTTTAATCCCCAGACCGGATACCGAAACCTTGGTAGAATATGCCATAAACCAGCTTCAAAATGTAAAAAATCCTGCTATTTTAGATTTATGCACAGGCTCCGGTGCTATTTCCGTCAGCCTTGCTCATTACTTGCCCGAAAGCCAAGTGACGGCAGTGGATATCAGTGACATTTGCGTAAATGTGGCTGAAAAAAATGCGGCAGAAAACGGCGTAGCAGATAGGGTCACCGTCCATTGTGAGGATGTTTTTACCTATCAATGCGAAACCCAATTTGATTGCGTGGTGTCAAACCCACCATATATTCCCACAGCGGTGGTTTCCACCTTAGAAGATGACGTCCGTGATTTTGAGCCCCATCTGGCATTAGATGGCGGCGTAGATGGCTATGATTTTTATCGGTATCTGGCAAAACAAGGTGCTACCCTTTTAAAATCCGGCGGATTGTTTTTGTTAGAAGTGGGTCACGACCAGGCAGAAACCGTCAAGCATTTATTAGAAGAAACAAAAGCTTATGAAGGCATAGGAACCGTGTGTGATCTTGCGGGCATTAACAGGGTGGTTTATGGCCGCAAGCGGTAAAAAAACAGTTTCCCAAAAATTAACGTATAAAAATTTAAGAAAAATGCAAAATAATACTTGACAAGTGAATTTTTCTGCGGTATAATAATATGGCTATCCCACGAGGACGGCAATGAACTTAAAAAATTAAAAAAGGTGTTGACACGGCAAACGACCTGTGCTATAATATCACAAGTCGGCGCAAAAAAGCCGTTGTCGTTAATACAGTTTTCAGCAATTAAGCTATTGATTGTTGAAAGGTGTATTAACACCAGGTAATGTACCTTGATAACTGAACAAAGCAAATCTTTTTAAAATGTTTTTCCGTAAGGGAATACAATTTTAAGGGAACTCATGTAATTCAGAGAACCAACTACACAGTTAGTTTTAACGTAGGTTAAGCTAATAAGAGCACAGGGCGGATGCCTTGGCATCAGGAGCCGACGAAGGACGTGACAAGCTGCGATAAGCTACGGGGAACCGCAAATAGGTATTGATCCGTAGATTTCCGAATGGGGCAACCCGGCTGGGCAATACCCAGTCACCGTGCAGTGAATCCATAGCTGTACGGAGGGATACCCGCTGAACTGAAACATCTAAGTAGGCGGAGGAGTAGAAAGAAACATCGATTTCGTAAGTAGCGGCGAGCGAAAGGGAAATAGGCCAAACCAGAGGTAGCAATACCTTTGGGGTTGAGGACTGCGTAATTGATTCGAGGGATCTAGTAGAAGAGAGCTGGAAGGCTCCACCAGAGAGGGTAACAGTCCCGTACACGAAAGGTTCTGAGACATGGCAGTATCCAGAGTACCACGGGACACGAGTAACCCCGTGGGAAGCTGGGGGGCCCACCCCCCAAGCCTAAATACTACCTGATGACCGATAGCGTATAGTACCGTGAGGGGAAGGTGCAAAGCACGCCGGGATCGGAATGAAGTAGAATCTGAAACCCTGTGTTTACAATCAGATAGA
>JAZSJR010000012.1:0-10655 GCA_045534415.1 Clostridia bacterium | reverse complement strand
GCTATGCCCGAAAATGAAAACCCCCCGTTATATGGGGGGATATTTATTTCTTACGTTTTAGAATTAATTGTTTTAGGTGGGAAAAATCACTGTTACGAATGGTGTCGGCAGATAATGATACCGATGCACCGCAAAGGCAACATTCCAGCACTAAATCGTTTTCACGCACCTCAACATCAATCATATTGGAGCCGCATTCGCAGTATAAGCTTTCGTTATCAGAAAGTTCCTGGATTTTATCCAATGCTTTGAGCATTGTAACGCCGTTTTTACCGGTGTGTTCTAAACCGCAGGCACTAATGACCTCTTCAATGTAACGTTCATTTTGCATAACTGCATTGCGAACGGCATCGTTCTTGCCGATGAACACCAGACCGACAACCACATTGGGGCAGGCAAACTCAGTGCAATCTTTTTTTGCAAGGGTCTGAAAGGGCAGTGAGAACTTGTGGGTTTCGTCACATACCAAACAGTCAACCGATACGATAAAGTTATTTTTATTTTCCGGAATAATGGCAAGGTTTGATTGCCCGCAAGCACATTCAATTACCACGCCTTTTTCACCGGAAAGCTCAAACATAGAAAAACTGCCAAAGGCAATTTCGCCGCAACTGGGACAACGGTAAGCGGCAGTTCTGTCAAAATTGATAATCATGTTATATCCTCACTCGTTTATTTCTAATCCAACATCTATCATACTACAAAACCAACAAAAAGTAAAGACAATAATCAGAACATCAAAAAAATATTAAAAAGGAAACAAAAAAAGGCTGTGCCGATGGACACAGCCTTTTAATAAATCAATTATCTTTTTGCTAATTTCTTCTTTTTGCGGTTTGCCTGCAAGGTTTTTAAAGAAACCCAGATAGGACCTGCAAGTAAAACGGAAGAATAGGTACCGGCCAGGAGTCCAACCATCAGAGGAATGGTGAACTGACGGATGGAGGTTACGCCGAAGATAAACAGCATAATAACCGGCAGCAGGGTTGTGATTGTGGTGTTGATGGAACGGCCCAGAGTCTGCTTAATGCTCAGATTAACAGTCTCTGCATAGGGTGCACGTTTGTTTTTAGCATAGTTTTCACGAATGCGGTCAAACACCACGATTGTGTTGTTGATTGAGTAACCAACGATAGTCAGAATTGCTGCAATGAAGTTTGAGTTAACAGGAATGCGGAATACAGCATATACAGTCAACATAATTAAAACGTCGTGCAGCAAGCAGATAACAGCAGCAATACCGGTTCTCATTTCAAAACGTATGGTGATGTAAATCAGCATCAGCACAGCTGCGATTAAAGTAGCGGTTAAAGCCTGTGACTTCAGCTCGTTACCAACGCTTGCGTCAACGTTGTCAACCTGCAGAATGGCATCGTCTGCCAGCTCATATTTCTCTATAATAGCAGTTTGCAAAGCGTCGCGTTCTTCGGTACTGATGGGAGTTGTTTTAATAACAACCTGTGTGCCATCAGAATTCTGTACGGTGGGGTTAACACCATCAGGAGTGCTTTCAATAATGTGCTTTGAAAGCTCGTCGAGGTCAACCTCTTTGCCCATTTCAACGTACATGGTCATACCGCCGGCGAAGTCAACGTCCTGTGCAAAACCACCGAACACGCCAAGCATAACAGCACCTACAACGATGATGATTAAGGAGATAGCTGCGAAAATTTTAAATTTTTCTACAATCTTAAGCATTTTCGTTCCCCCTTTTCACACCGTAAAGGCTCATATTCTTAATTTTCAAACCAACCAGCTGACGAAGCAGGAACTTCGTGATAACAATGGCTGTGAACATGCTGACGATGGTACCGATTGCCAGTGTAATTGCAAAGCCCTGAATCGGACCTGTACCGAAGTAATACAGCACAACAGCAGCAATCATTGTGGTTACGTTAGCATCTAAAATTGCAATGAATGCACGGTTGAAACCAGAGTCAACAGCAGTTTTAACTGTCTTACCAAGTGCCAGTTCTTCTTTCATTCTGGCAAAGATGATAACGTTTGCGTCAACCGCCATACCGACAGATAAGATGATACCAGCGATACCCGGCAGACTCAGGTTGATTCTGAACCAGCTCATAATGAATGCCACAATTGCAATGTATGCAACCAGCGCAATGTCAGCCATCAAGCCGGGCAGACGATAGCAGATAATCATAAATACCAAAATCAGCAGAATACCGATACCGGCAGCAAATAAGCTGGTTTCCAGAGCTTTTTCACCCAAAGTCGGGCCAACGCTTCTCAGCTCTACGTCTTTAATAGAGAAGGGCAGGTTACCGGAGTTAATCAGTGTTGCCAGTTCATTTGTTTCGCTACGGTCAGCAAAACCACCGGAGATAACGCAGGTTGAAGAGTTAATAGTTTCGCTAACGGAAGGTTGGCTGATAACTTCTTCATCCAGCATAATAGCAATGTAGTTATTTCCGTCTGTTTTAGCAGCTGCGGCTGCAGTTGCCTCTGCAAACTTGGAAACACCGCTGTCGTTCAGTGTGAGCTGAACATAATGCTGGTCGCTTCCGGTTTCGCTTATCTGACCGAAGGCCGCTGCTGCACTTGCAACATCAGTACCTTCTAATACAACGTTGCCATCTGCATCGCGGAACGTTAATTTTGCAGTCTGACCTAAGGTCTGTACTGCTTCTTCAGGGTCCTGAATTGCAGGAATTTCAACGCGAACCTTTTTCTCACCCTGGCGAGTAACGGTTGCTTCGTTGTAGCCCAGCGCATCAAGACGCTTTCTCAATACATTTTTAACGGATTCCATGTCAGAATCCTCTGCAGTTTCTGTCTGTGCCTCATAGGTGATAACGGAACCGCCAACAAGGTCTAAGCCTTGTCTGATGCCGTTTTCTTCATCCAAAGCATTGGGGTAGCTTATGTGCAAGCCGCCTAACTGGATGTTAAAACCGAACAGTGCGATGCTCGCACCTAAGGCAATGACTAAAATCGCAATCACAAGTTTTGTGATGCTTTTGCCCATAATTGTCTCCTCCTTTGTGAAATCACATAAAGCTATTATAATATATCTACTAATAGATAGTCAACTAAAATCTCAAATTTTAATGAATTTGTAAAGAATTTCTTTTTATTTTTATATATTTTAGAAAAAAGTCGTGAAAAACTGCAAATAAATATTGCGCCGGGCTTAAAACAATGATATAATATGATAGAATGTCTATAGTATGCTTATTTTAATGTGTAACATATGTTTGAAAAGATACAGAAGGGTTTGTTTATGAAAGAGATGCACGAGAATTTACCGGTGGGAGCTTCTTATTATGCCGGCAAATATGACGTTATTATTGTAGGCGGCGGTCATGCCGGTTGTGAGGCAGCACTTGCCTGTGCACGGCTGGGAATCTCCACTGCTATGTTTGCCATTAATTTGGATTCTGTTGCCAATATGCCTTGCAATCCGTCTATCGGCGGTACGGCGAAAGGGCATTTGGTGCGCGAAATTGATGCCCTGGGTGGCGAAATGGGTAAAGCGGCAGACAGAACGTTTTTGCAATCCCGCATTTTAAACAGGGGCAAAGGTCCTGCTGTGTATTCCCTACGTGTGCAGTCTGACAGGCGTGCCTATCAGATTGATATGAAGCATACTCTTGAGAAAACGGACAACCTGGATGTTAAACAGGCTGAAATTATTGGCCTTTCTTGTGAAGATGGCAAGGTTTGTGGCGTGACAACTCATACCGGTGCTTACTATGAGGCGGCTTGTGTTATTTTAGCCACAGGTACTTTCTTAAAAGGAAAAATTATTATTGGCGATGTATCCTACAGCGGCGGTCCTGACGGCTTGTTCCCGGCAGACAGATTGTCTGACAGTTTAGCCGAAAACGGCGTTGTGCTTCGTCGGTTTAAAACCGGTACGCCTGCCCGCGTCAGCCGCAGCAGTATTGATTTTTCAAAGATGGAAGAGCAGAAGGGCGATGACCCCATTACGCCTTTTTCCTTTGAAACAGAAGACCCCGGTGAAAATAAGGTTAGTTGTTATCTGACCTATACCAATGAAAAAACCCATCAGGTGATTCGGGATAACTTGCACCGTTCACCGCTGTTTGGTGGCAAAATTGAGGGTGTTGGTCCCCGATATTGTCCCTCAATTGAAGATAAGGTTGTGCGGTTTGCTGATAAAAACCGCCATCAGATTTTTATTGAACCCATGGGCATTCAAACTGAGGAAATGTATGTGCAGGGTCTCTCCAGCAGCTTGCCGGAGGATGTGCAGATTGAAATGATTCGCACTATTGGGGGTCTTGAGAACGTTAAAATGATGCGCACGGCGTATGCCATTGAATATGATTGCGTTGACCCCACAGAGCTTTTGCCCACACTTGAATTTAAAAAGATTAAAGGTCTTTTCGGTGCCGGACAGTTTAACGGTAGTCCCGGTTATGAAGAAGCAGCAGCACAAGGCCTTATGGCTGGTATTAATGCGGCAATGCAGGTTTTGGGTCGCGAGGCTTTTGTGCTTGACAGGTCAGAAAGCTACATAGGCACCTTGATTGATGACCTTGTGACAAAGGGCACTCCGGAGCCTTACCGCATGATGACCTCCCGCTCAGAGTACAGGCTTCTGCTCCGGCAGGATAATGCAGATCTGCGCCTAACGGAAAAAGGCTATAAAATAGGCTTAATCAGTGAAGAACGGTATCAACGTTTTCTCTTAAAACGTGATGCCATTGAGCGGGAAATCAAACGTCTTTCTGACACAGTAATTCCACCATCAGAAACCGTTCGTGCTTTTTTGAAAGAGCATAATTCAGCTGACATACAGACGGGCATCAGGTTGTCTGAACTGTTGCGTCGGCCTGAGTTTACCTATGATTTACTTGCACCACTCGATGCAGAAAGACCTAATCTTTCCCGGGCAGAGGCAGAGCAGGCAGAAATTCAGATTAAGTATGAGGGCTATATTAACCGTCAGCTCCGGCAGGTAGATGCTTTTCGCAGAATGGAAGACAAGCTTTTGCCTGAAACAATAGATTATATGAACATTGACGGTTTGCGTATTGAAGCACGGCAAAAGCTTGATAAAATCCGTCCCCGGTCTTTGGGACAGGCAAGCCGTATCTCCGGCGTGAGTCCGGCAGATGTTTCAGTGCTTTTGATTTATTTAGAACAGCATAAATCTTGATAAAAAGAAGGTAGAATATGAGTACAGTAAAAAGTATGACCGGTTTCGGTCGCTGCGAGTGCATTGATGCACAAAAGAAAATTGTCATTGACTTGCGTAGTGTGAATCATCGGTATTGCGACATTAACGTAAAGCTGCCGAGAATGTATATGTACTTAGAGGACAAAATTAAAGAGTATGTAGGCAAACGTGCTCGTCGCGGTAAAATTGATGTATCACTTTATTTTGAAAGCTATGTCAGCCAAAATAAGGCGATTTCGCTTGATAAAGAGCTTTTGCAAAACTATTATGATGTACTGACGGAGATTCGTGATACCTACGGCATCCGTCACGAAATTGGTCTTTCAGATTTAACTCGTTTTTCTGATATTTTCATTGCACGTCAGGAAGAGGAAGACCAGGAAGCCATCTGGCAGATGGTTTTAGAATGTTTAGAAAAGGCAGTAGACGATTTTGAAGCGATGCGTGAGCGGGAAGGCAAGCGTATGGTGGAGGATTTGCGCCTGCGTGCATCCAATGTGCTTTCTGACCTTGCAAAAGTTGAGGTGCTGGCAGAAAAAGCGGCAGATGGCTATGCACAACGTCTCAGAGAAAGAATGAAAGAACTGTTAGAGGATGTTCCTGTGGATGAACCCCGTTTTATGACGGGGGTTGCCCTAATGGCTGACAGAGTTTGCGTCAGTGAAGAAACAGTGCGCCTGCGGAGCCACTTTAACGAACTGGAAAATATTTTGAGTGAAGCAGACGGCATTGGAAGAAAGCTGGATTTTTTGGTGCAGGAGATGAACCGTGAGGTAAACACCATTGGCTCTAAGGCAAATGATTTGCAAATTGCCAAGCTGGTTGTGAACATGAAAGCGGAAATTGAAAAATTAAGAGAACAAATTCAAAACATTGAATAAAAGAGGGTGTGGCTATGAAACTTATTAATATTGGTTTTGGTAACATTGTATCATCAGAGCGTTTAGTTGCAGTTGTTTCTCCTGAATCTGCCCCCATTAAGCGTATGGTTCAGGAAGCAAGAGACAGAAGCATGCTCATTGATGCAACTTACGGTCGCCGTACCCGTGCGGTGATTATTATGGACAGTGACCATGTTGTTTTATCTGCCCTGCAGCCTACCACAGTGGCGAACCGCTTAAATGAAAACGGTGATGTATTGCTTGAGGAGGAAGAGGAAGAAGATGAAGAATAGAGGTCTTTTGTTAGTTGTTTCCGGCCCCTCCGGTGCAGGCAAGGGAACTGTTTGCAAGGCGCTTATGGAAAAACATCCTGAGGTTTGCATGTCAGTTTCTGCAACAACACGAAAACCCCGCCCCGGTGAGATTGATGGTGTGAATTATTACTTTTTGGAAGAAGAAAAGTTCCGCACAATGATTGAAAACCATGAGTTTATTGAGTGGGCATGCTTCTGCCAGAATTATTACGGCACACCGAAGAAAAAGGTTGAAGACCTTTTGGCAGAGGGCAAGGATGTTATTTTAGAAATTGAAGTGCAGGGTGCTATGCAGGTGAAAAGCAAGTTCCCTGAGGGCGTTTTCATTTTTGTAATGCCACCTTCTTTAGAAGAACTCAGAAACCGTCTCACAGGTCGCGGAACCGAAGCTGCTGAGGTGGTGGAAGAACGTTTAAAGACGGCGTTGTGGGAATGCTCAAATATAGAAAAATATAATTACATATTGGTCAATGATGATGTAAATGATGCGACTGAGCGTTTTGCTGCAATTATCAAGGCAGAGAAAATGAGAATTGAGCGAAACGGACAGTGGATTCAAGATATTTGTAAAGCATAAGAAAGGAATGATATTTTATGATGCTGTATCCTTCTATTATGGACTTAATGGAAAAGGCAGGCAACCGTTACTCATTGGTTATCGCGGCTTCTAAGCGCGCAAGAGACATTCTGGAGGATTCAAAAGACGAAACCTCAAACATTGATGGCGCAAGAAGCATTACCAAGGCTGTTGAAGAAATCGCCGAAGGTGAAATTTTGATTGTGAATGAAACCAAAGAGCAGGAGCTTGAGCGTGAAGCTGAAGATTTGGCAAAGGCTCAGGCACTGGAAGCTGCTGAACAGAAAATGGCAGAGGAAGCATTAGATGAAACTGTTGAAGAAGCAGAATAAGGGTGAGCGTGCTTTGAATATTGGAATTGTATCCCTAGGGTGTGCAAAAAATCTGGTTGACACTGAGGTTATGCTGGGTCTTTTGGATGGTGATGGCCACAAAATTGTGGCAGATCCTCAGGAGGCGGATGTTATCATTGTCAACACCTGTGCCTTTATTGATTCGGCTAAGGAAGAATCTATACAGACGATTTTAGAGATGGCAGCTTACAAAGAAGACCGTTGTCAGCTTTTAATTGTCTGCGGCTGTTTGGCTGAACGTTACCGGGACGAGATTATGACAGAACTGTCTGAAGTGGATGCTGTTGTGGGCACCGGTGACTATGCTAAAATAGCTGAGGTTGTTTCTAAGGCAAGCCAGGGTGAGCAGGTGGTTTTATACGGCCATATGAATGACCCACTTGCTGAAGAGAATCGTATGCTTGCGACCCCCGGTTATATGGCATATTGTAAAATTGCCGACGGTTGTGACAACAAGTGTACCTATTGCATCATTCCAGCCCTTCGTGGCAGTTATCGTAGCCGCCGTATGGAGGATATTGTAGCTGAAGCGGTGAAACTTTCGGAAAATGGTGTTCGGGAGCTTGTTGTAATAGCGCAGGATACCTCTCGTTATGGCATTGACCTGTATGGTTCATATCGGTTGCCGGAACTTTTAAAGCGCCTGTGTGCCATAGAGAAGCTTCGTTGGGTTCGTGTTTTATACCTGTATCCAGAAATGATTACCGACGACTTGATTGACGTTTTTGCCAGTGAGGAAAAGCTGGTGAAATATATGGATATTCCCATTCAGCACGCTGACAGTCAGGTGCTTCGCAGAATGGGACGGCATTTAAACCATGAAGAATTGGTTACCTTAATTCAAAAACTCAGAAGCCGTGTGCCGGGGATTGTTCTTCGCACCACGCTGATTGCAGGCTTCCCCGGTGAGACAGAGGCGCAGTTTGAAACGCTTCTTTCCTTTGTAAAAGAAATGCGTTTTGACCGCCTGGGTGCTTTTGCTTATTCTCAGGAGGATGGCACGCCGGCAGCTAAACTGCCTGACCAGTTACCTGAGAATATTAAAAATGAGCGTGCAGCAAAAATTCTTGCTGCTCAGGAAGAAATCTCTCTATCTTTGCAGATGGAAAAAATTGATAGCCTGATTGAGGTTTTGGTTGAGGGTTATGAAGAAGAAAGTCTGATGTATTTTGGGCGTTCTGCCGGTGATGCACCGGAAGTGGATAACACGGTATATTTTGTTTCAGAAGAAGAACATATGCCGGGTGAATTTGTGACAGTTAAAATTTTAAATGCCGACACCTATGAATTGGTGGGTAGTGCAGTTTTAGAGTAGAAAGGAGCCGTATTTTAATGAATACTCCTAACAAATTAACGCTGCTTCGTGTGATTTTAGTGCCATTATTTATGGTTTTCATGATGTATGACTGGTTCCCTTATTCCCGCCTTGTTGCGGCGGCTGTGTTTTTGCTGGCATTTGCTACAGATTGGCTTGACGGCTATCTTGCCAGAAAAAATAATCAGGTAACAAATTTCGGCAAGATTATGGATCCACTTGCTGACAAAATGCTGACAACAGCAGCGCTGGTTTGTCTGAATGCAAGCGGAGAAGTATCTGCTTGGGTGACCATCATTATTTTATCTCGTGAATTTATTGTGTCCGGCGTGCGGATTGCGGCAGCTTCTGAGGGCAACGTGATTGCAGCCAGCATCTGGGGCAAGGCTAAAACCATGTGGCAGTTTATTGCGTTGACAGCAATTTTGTGCATCGGAAAAAATCTTGTGACCGATATCGCAGTGTGGCTGGCGGCAGTTCTGACCATTATATCCGGTGTGGATTATTTGGTGAAAAACGCAAAATACTTATCTATGAAATAGACTTTTATAAAGGAATGATTACAATGGAGCATTATTATCAGCCTGATATAGAGTGTGCTTCCCGGGAGCAAATCCGTACATGGCAGAGTGAACGTTTGGTTAAGCAGGTTGCGCATGTGTATCAAAACGTTCCTTACTATCGGAATCTTATGGATGCAAAGGGCGTTACTCCGGCAGATATTCAGTCGGTAGATGATTTACATAAACTTCCGTTTTTAACAAAAAATGATTTGCGTGAGGCGTATCCTTACGGTCTTTTGGCTATGCCGCTGTCTGATTGTGTGCGCATTCAGTCCACCAGCGGTACAACCGGTAAACGTGTTATTGCATTTTACACACAGCACGACCTTGACCTTTGGGAAGATTGTTGTGCCCGTGCTTTAATGGCAGCCGGCGCCACAAATGAAGATGTGGTTCAGGTTTGTTATGGTTATGGTTTATTTACCGGTGGTGCAGGTTTGCACGGCGGTTCCCACAAGGTTGGCTCTTTGACCTTGCCTATGTCATCCGGCAGCACCGACCGTCAGCTTCAGTTTATGTGTGACCTGGAGTCAACAGTGCTTTGCTGTACACCGTCTTATGCGGCATATCTTGCAGAAAGCATTCACGAGCAGGGTCTGCGTGACCAGATTAAGCTAAAGAGTGGTATCTTTGGTGCAGAAGCCTGGAGCGAAGCAATGCGGCGCGATATTCAGGAAAAACTGGGCATTAAAGCTTTTGATATTTATGGTTTGACAGAAATCTCCGGTCCTGGTGTGGCATATGAGTGTAGTGCACAGAATGGTATGCATGTAAATGAAGACCATTTTATTGCTGAAATTATTGACCCTGAAACCGGAGAGGTTTTACCTGAGGGTGAAAAGGGAGAACTTGTGTTTACAACCATCACCAAGCAGGCATTCCCCATGATGCGTTACCGCACCCGTGATATTTGTGTTTTAACTCGTGAAAAGTGCTCCTGCGGCAGAACCCATGTTAAAATGTGCAAGCCCATGGGCAGAAGCGATGATATGCTGATTGTAAAGGGTGTTAATGTGTTCCCCTCACAGATTGAGTCTGTTTTGATTGCAAAGGGATATCCTGCAAACTATCAGATTATTGTCAGCCGTGAAAACAACAGCGATAAGCTTGAGGTTCAGGTGGAAATGACACCGGAAATGTTCTCAGACACTGTTCGCGAGATTGCGGCAAAGGAAAAGGAACTGATTGATGCGTTAAAGGCAATGCTGGGTATTTATGCAAAGGTTCAGCTGGTTGCACCCAAGAGCATTATCCGCAGCGAGGGCAAAGCAGTTCGCATTATTGACAAGAGAAACCTTTATGACAACTAAGAAAAAAGTTCTTGACAAATAAGGGTTTGTCATATATAATTATACTGTTATGTCATATTTTGTGATATAAGTATCCTTGCTCTTAGCAAAAGCTGAGAGCCAAAGTCCAGAAGGAGGTGAAAAAGATGATTGAAGTAATCAACAAGTACGAAACTATTTTCGTAATCGACGCTTC
>JAZSJR010000211.1:0-1681 GCA_045534415.1 Clostridia bacterium | reverse complement strand
TACGATCCGACTTTTAATAAGCTCTTAAAGAGGTAAAAATATGGGATTTATCAATCAAGATTGGGATGAGATTTTAGCATCCGAATTTGAAAAGCCGTATTTTAAAGAATTGTGGGAAAAGGTCGAGGCAGAGTATGCCCGTGGCACAGTTTACCCGGCAAAAGAGAACATTTTTAACGCTCTTTCTTACACACCTTATCACAAGGTTCGTGTGCTTCTGTTAGGGCAAGACCCTTACCACGGTCCGGGGCAGGCTCACGGTATGGCTTTTTCGGTGCAACCGGGAACGGCTTTTCCGCCGTCGCTTCAGAATATTTTTAAAGAACTGGGGCAGGATGTGGGAATGCCCTATCCCAAAACCGGGTGTCTTATTCCTTGGGCAGAGCAGGGTGTTTTGCTTTTAAACACAGTTTTAACCGTGCGGGAAAGTGAGCCAAATTCTCACAAAAAGTTGGGATGGACCACCTTTACGGACGCGATTATCTCTAAATTGAACGAGCGGGAAGAACCTGTCATTTTCCTTTTGTGGGGTGCAAATGCAAAGGAGAAGCTGCCTCTCATTACGAGGCATCAGCATTTTGTTTTATCTACGGTGCATCCCAGTCCGCTCTCTGCCAGCCGGGGATTTTTCGGTTGCAAACATTTCAGTAAAACCAATACCATTTTGCATCGGTTAGGTAAAGAGCCGATTCGTTGGGAATTGTAAAAAAGACCAGAAAGGTATTTTACATATGGAGTATATCATTTTTGACTTGGAATGGTCCAGAAACATCAAACGGGTGATTCCTAAATGCCCGGATGAAATCATTCAGATTGGCGCGGTAAAGTATGATAAAAATTTAAAATATAAAGGTAGCTTTAACCGTTTTATTAAGCCGGGCGTGTATGACAGAATTGACCACAGAGTGGCTGAAATTACCGGTATTACCCGTGACCATTTGATGCGTTTTGGCGTTCCGTTTCCTGAGGCGTTCAGGGAATTTAAGTCCTTTATCGGCCATGACAGTGTGCTGATGTCCTGGGGCGTGCAGGATATTCAGATTCTGCGGGTAAATGCCCAATATTATGATAAAAATGCAAAGCTTTCGTTTATGCATCGCTTTGCGGATTTGCAGAAATTTGCAGCCAATCGTTTGGCTAAGGATGAAAAGCAGCAGATAGGCCTTAAAACGGCGGCAGACCTTTGCCAGATTGCTTATGAAGAAGAAACCCTGCATGATGCTCACGTAGATGCAGATATTTCAGGCAAAGTATTCACGCAGATTTTTGACAAAAAACTGTTTCCCGGTTATGTTTATAATGCGGCAGCGCCAAAGCCCAAGGTTCAAAAGCAGGAGGCGGAAAAGAAACTACAGTTCTTCTGCCCTGATTGTGGCGCTGAATTAACCAATAAAACCGGTTGGTTTTGTGATGTGAGAAACGGTTTTGCTTTAATGCGGTGCAAAAAATGCAAAAAAGATTTGTTTGCTTCTGTTGAAGTATATACCGATAAAGAGGGCAAGCGACGCAGAAAAAAACGTTTGCGGTTTGTAGAGAAAAAGAAAGACATTCAAAATCTATAATTTTAATGAGGTGGATCATATGCAAGCTAATTTTGAAAGAATGAATGGCAAAGACAGAAATTTGCGATTGATGGCGCTAAAAGAATTGAAGGAAGTCGGAGGCCAAGCGGTCTTAGGAA
>JAZSJR010000016.1:0-9593 GCA_045534415.1 Clostridia bacterium | reverse complement strand
ATAGAGTTTTTAACACGTTTGGCTAATGGCAATATAGAGGATGTTGTTTATCGACGTACATTAATCAAGGTGCTTGTCAATAAAATATTTTTATATGATGACAGATTTACAATAACCTTTAATTCAGGTGACGAAGAAGTGACAATTACAGATAACATGCTTGCGGATATAGAAGCAAGTCTGAGGGGAAAAGGGACCTTTTGTTTATTAAATGAATCGGCCCACCAAACAAGAAACCACCTTTATGGTGTTTTTTTTGTTTGTGGTTTATGTCTCTTATCGAAAAAAAGCGAAAAAAAGATTGACAACAAGTACAATCCATGGTACTATAATATAAGTAGATAGAGGTGCGTTTTTCTATCAGTAACTGTGAAAGAGAATGCGGAAATTTGTTTGACGTCGCAGTGAAAGGGGAAGAGCGCCGAAGGTTGTGCGGTTCCGCCCGCATTTTTCCTGGGGGTTCGGTTAACAGCCGCATCACTGTCATCCGCTTGCGGATGGAGGGCTATCGTTGCTTTTTAGCATATGTCTGTATGTGTGTAACTTTGTATGCAAAAGCCAAACTCTCCACCTGCGGAGGTTTGGCTTTTTTACTGTTTAAAGTTATAAAAAGCTTTTCAATCTTCAACCCCCTTGCCCCCATTCTTGGGGGGGCAAAATAGGAAAGCTTTATTTGCTTTCCGCCATTACAACCACTGGTTGTAATTTTCTACTAAGTAAAAAAAATTAAGTAAATTATATGCCGCTTTCGGCATGAGAAACGGAGTTGGAAAAAATGAAAAAATACAACGTTGCGGTAGTTGGCGCTACCGGTATGGTAGGCAGAACCTTTTTAAAGGTATTGGAAGAATTGAACCTGCCTGTTGAAAATTATTACTTAATGGCATCTTCCCGTTCGGCTGGTCAGACCATTAAATTTATGGGTAAAGACTATGTGATTGAAGAACTGACCGAACAGTCTTTTGATAAGGATATTGACATTGCACTGTTCTCAGCTGGTGGCAGCACCAGCGAAAAATTCTCTCCCATTGCAGCATCAAAAGGCGTTGTTGTAATTGATAACTCCAGCGCATTCAGAATGGACCCCAAGGTGCCCCTGGTTGTGCCTGAAGTTAACCCTGAAGACATTAAATGGCATAACGGCATTATTGCTAACCCCAACTGCTCTACCATTCAGGCAATGGTTGCGCTGCGTCCTCTGCAGCTGGCTTATGGCATCCGCCGTATCATCTACTCAACCTATCAGGCAGTTTCCGGTGCCGGCATGGGCGGCTACGCTGACCTTGAAAACGGCATTAAGGGTGAAGCTCCCAAAAAGTTCAATCACCCCATCTTTAACAACTGTCTGCCTCAGATTGACGTGTTCTTAGACAACGGTTACACCAAAGAAGAAATGAAAATGGTGAACGAAACTAAGAAAATTTTAGGTGACGATTCTCTGCGCATCACAGCAACCACTGTTCGCGTGCCTGTGTTTGATTGCCACAGTGAATCTATTAACGTTGAACTTAATAAAGAATTTGACTTAAACGAACTCAAACAGGTTTTAGCTGATGCTCCTGGTCTTGTTCTGCAGGATGACCCTGCAAACGCTGTTTACCCCATGGCAATTACTGCCAAGGGCAAAAACGAAACCTTCGTGGGCAGAATCCGTCGCGACGAAAGCATTGAAAACGGCGTAAATCTTTGGGTTGTTGCTGATAACATCAGAAAAGGTGCAGCTACCAATGCTGTTCAGATCGCAAGCAAATTGATTGAAATGTGGGAAAGTGGCGAAATTACCCGCTAATTTGAAAGGAAGGTCGCGATGAGTAAAAAAACAATTTTTACAGGCTCCGGCGTTGCCCTGGTTACACCTTTTAACGAAAATGGTGTCGATTATGATGCTTTAGGCAAGTTAATCGACTTCCAGATAGAAAATAACACCGATGCCATCATCATTTGTGGTACAACTGGTGAAGCTTCTACCATGCCGGATAGTGAACATCTTGATGTTATCGGCTATGCAGTAAAAAGAGTTGCTGGCAGAATCCCGGTGATTGCCGGCACCGGCAGTAACGATACCGCTCACGGCATTGAACTTGCTAAAAGTGCAGAAAAACTGGGTGTTGACGGTTTGCTTTTGGTTACACCTTACTACAACAAGGCAACCCAAAAGGGTTTGATTATGCATTATAACGCCATTGCAAGTGCAGTGAAAATTCCTATTATTTTATACAATGTTCCCAGCCGTACCGGTATGAAGATTGACATTGCAACTGCAAAGGAACTTTCTAAAACCGAAAACATTGTTGGTTTTAAAGAAGCTAGCGGCGACATGTCTTATGCAATGCAGCTTGCGGCAGAATGTCCGGAACTTGATATTTATTCCGGTAATGACGACTTAAACGTGCCTTTAATGAGCATCGGCGGCAAGGGTTGCATTTCAGTTTTAGCAAACGTTATGCCGAAAGAAACTCACGATATGTGCGCAAAATACTTAGAAGGCGACACCGCCGGCGCGCTCAAACTGCAGCTTGATTTGTTAGACCTGATTAAGGCTTTATTCGTTGAGGTAAACCCCATTCCCGCCAAAACTGCACTGGGTTTAATGGGTTACAATGTCGGAAAACTGCGTCTACCCCTTTGTGATATGGCCGAGGGTAATCTGGCTGTTTTAAAACAGGCTTTAGCAAAACACGGCTTGATTTAATCCTTTATGAGGAGCGATTACCAATGACAAAAATTTTACTTTGCGGTGCCAATGGCAGAATGGGCAAAGCCATCACTCGGTTGGTTTCTGAAACCGATGGTGCAGAAATCATTTGCGGTGTGGATTTAAACACCGAAAGTGCTGCAGGCTTTCCCGTGTATTCTGACTTCGGGTCGGTAACCGAAATTCCCGATGTTATCATTGATTTTTCCAATCCCGCAAATTTTGAAAATTTGATGAATTTTGCAGAAAGCAAAAAGGTGCCTGTTGTGGTTGCTACCACGGGTCTTTCTAAGGAACAAAAGGACCGACTGAATGCTGCTTCAGAAAACATTCCTGTTTTCTTCTCGGCAAATATGTCATTAGGTGTGAACCTGATTTGCGAGCTGGCTAAAAAGGCAACCGCTTTCTTGGGCGACAGCTTTGATATTGAAATTGTTGAGCGTCATCACAACCAAAAGCTGGATGCCCCCAGTGGCACAGCCCTTGCTATTGCAGATGCCATCAATGAAGAAATGGATGGCGGTGCACATTACGTGTATGACCGTCACAGCGTTCGCAAAAAGCGTGACAAAAACGAGATTGGCATCCACGCCATTCGTGGCGGCACCATTGTGGGCGAACATACTGTTATTTTTGCCGGTGAAAACGAAGTGATTGAACTACATCACAGTGCAACATCCCGTGAGGTGTTTGCCTCCGGCGCAGTGAAAGCCGCTATGTTTATGGCAGGCAAACCCGCAGGCTTTTATAACATGAAAAGCTTGATTGACGGCTGAAATTTATATTAAGTTGCAAAAAGGTCGCAGTGAAAATCACTGCGACCTTTCTTTGTTATAAAAGCAATAATCCTTTTCCCTTTTTAAAAGCTCTTCCAGGGGCTTTCTTCGTGCTTTGTCACTACCACATTCAACCCATCGCCAAAAGCCTCATTTAGCCGTTTTTTCATCAAATTGCAAAAGCCTACCTCAGCATCGTAATGGTCAATCTGAATCAGGTTTAGGTTATTTTCCAATGCAAACCGAGCGTGATGATGCTTAAAATCACCGGAGATATAAACCTGCGCACCTAAGCCATAAGCATCAAACAGCAAATCGCCACCGCCACCGTTACAAACCGCCACGGTTTCAATCCGGCTTGCGCTATCACCTACATAGCGTATTTCTTTATCCGGCGAAAAGGCTTCTTTGCCCTTAGAAAGAAGTTCTGCTAAGGTGCAGGGCTGCGCCAATTTTCCAATTCTGCCAATGCCGTCAGCCGTACCTGCAAAGGACGAGCGCTCCGAAAAACTGCCGAAGCTGTCTAAAAAGACATCACAAAGTCCACCCTCTGCCGAGTCAAAATTGGTATGCATGGAAAACAAGCCAATGCCCTTTTGCAAAAGTCTGCGCACAGTACGCTGACCGCCCTCCTGCTCTGTCAGGCGGTTTATAGGGCGAAACATAATGGGGTGATGGGTCACAATGAGCTCTGCACCAACAGACTCTGCCTCACAAACGGTGCGCTCATCTGCATCTAGCGCTAAAACCACGGTATGGATATCATCGCTCACGCCCTCCACCAAAAGACCGACATTATCATAGTCCTCTGCCAAAGCACCAGGTGCTAACGCTTCAAAAAAAGTAAGTAAATCTTGTAATGCTACCATAACTGACACTCCTTTTTAAGTGCTGTCAGGGATTCTATCAAAGAAGAATACTGCTTTTCTTTTTCCTTTGTTTCCGGTCTTTCTGACCGCAAAAGCCCATCACGGGCAGTATTATATTTCTGCAAAAGATTATCAATTAATACCGGTGCCAGAGGGTCGCGGTTTTCCATCAGGCATTTTCCAACCTGAAAATATACTGGGTCTTCTATCTCCATTTTCCCACGGCGCACCGTCATAATTGTATATATTTTTTCGTCTTCCTGTGCTAAAATCTCGTGTGTAATCTCATAACCGTTTGACGCCAGGTATTCTCTCAGTTCTGCCGTTGCTGTCATTGGCTGCAACACATAACAGGCAAGTTCAAAGGGTGCTGCCTCTAAAATTTCAGCAATCAGAAGGCCGCCCATACCGGCAATGACTGCCGTATCCGTCTCCCCGGGCATAAGCTTTTCAAGACCATTAGACAAGCGGGTTTTAACCTTATCGGAGAGGCCATAGCGCAGAATATTTTCTTCTGCACGGTTTAAAGGCCCCGGCCGTAAATCCATAGCCAGGGCTTTTGAAATCTTATTCTTCAAGCATAAGTAAATGGGAATATACCCATGGTCCGTCCCCACATCTGCAACCGCCGCACCACAGGGAACACTATCGCTGATTGCAAAAAGACGAGGCGTCATAACAGATTCTATACTCATGACTCGCTGCTCTTTCTGATTTCTGCACGCTTGATTTTACCGCCTAAGGTTTTCGGTAATTCATCTACAAATTCCACAATTCTGGGATATTTATAAGGCGCGGTAACGTGCTTAACATGGTTCTGCAGTTCTTTTATCAGTTCATCTGATGGGGTGTATCCCTTCGCCAGAACAACTGTTGCCTTAACCACCTGACCGCGTACCGGGTCGGGCGCTGCCGTGATGGCACATTCAACAACTGAGGGATGTTCAAGCATTGCACTTTCAACCTCAAAGGGGCCGATGCGGTAGCCGGAGCATTTAATAACGTCATCATTTCTGCCAACGAACCAGTAATAACCGTTAGAATCACGCCACGCCATATCCCGAAGGTCATAGTTACCTGTGCCTAAATTTTCCTCCGTCAGTTTTTCATCACGATAGTAACCGGTGAAAAGACCAACCGGCGGATTTTTATCAATGCCCATAATCACAATGCTGCCCTCGTCACCATCTTCACAAACGTTACCGTCAGCGTCAATGAGCTGAATGTTATAAAGGGGTGAGGGTTTACCCATGGAACCCGGAATTGGCTCAAACCAGGGGAAGTTTGCAATTAAAACTGAGCCCTCTGTCTGACCGAAGCCTTCGCAAAGCTTAAGTCCGGTTAAATCATACCATTTTTTAAACACTTCAGGATTGAGCGGTTCACCGGCAATACAGCAATGTTTAATGCAGGAAAGGTCAAACTTTGTTACATCCTCCTGCAGCATAAAGCGGAACATAGTCGGCGGCGCGCAGAAGGTGGTAACTTTATATTCAGTAATTTTTTTCAAAAGATTCAGGGGCACAAACTTGTCCATATCATAAGCAAAAATAACGGCACCACAAATCCACTGGCCATAAATTTTGCCCCAGCCGAATTTTGCCCAGCCGGAGTCTGACACGCTCATGTGGAGCTTATCCTCCTGAACGCACTGCCAGTACTTTGCTGTTACAATATGGCCTAAGGGATAAGAAAAGTTGTGGCGAACCATTTTGGGCATACCGGTTGTACCGGAAGTAAAGTAGACCAGCATGGTATCATCCCAGCGGGTAGCCTCTTCCCCAGTAGGACGGAGAAATTCATCACTTTGTCCCTCAATGCCGCTTGCAAAGTCAAGCCAGCCTTCTTTTTTAGCACCAACTAAAATTTTATTCACAAGGGTCGGTGCATCAGGCTGCGCCAGTTCTGTTTGCTCGATAACAAAGGGGTCATCCACACAAACAATGGCAGAAATACCTGCAGCATTTGCACGGTAGGCAATGTCCTTTTTCGTCAGCTGCAGGGAGCCGGGAATTAAAATTGCACCGATTTTGTGAAGGGCAGTTGCACATACCCAATATTCCCAACGGCGGCGCAAAATTAAAAGGACAACAGAGCCCTTTTTAATGCCCAGGGATTTAAAATAATTAGCTGTTTTGTTTGAAAGCCGTTTTAAGTCAGCAAACGTCAGCTTCTTTTCTTCATCGTGGTCATTACACCAAACCAAAGCCATTTTGTTTTCATCCTGCTCTGCCCAGGCATCCACAATGTCAAAACCAAAGTTAAAATTCTCAGGTACATTCACTGTATAATTCGCTTTAAAATCCTCATAGGATTCAAATTCTATTCTCGGTAAAAATCGATCCAGTAACAATTCACTCATCCTTTTCTATTCAGATATCACAGTCAGAAAAACTGCCGGCTCATTCCCAACACAATGCTGTGCGTGGGGATAGGCGGGGTTAAAATAAATAGAGTCCCCAGCCTCTAAAATCATTTCCTTGCCGTCAAACTCCAAAGAGACCGTTCCGGACAAAACATAGTTAAATTCCTGACCGGGATGGCTGACGGCTGCCGCCTTTTTATCGGATGGGTCTAACGTTACCAAAAGAGGCTGCATAATTTTACCACCATAGCGAAAAGCCAAGTCTTCAAAGCTGTAACCGGGATAACGGTCAATGGCACGACCCTGCCCTTTTTTAACTACATGGTAGGTGCTGAGCTTTGCTTTAACGCCTGTCATAATTTCTGTAAAATCAACACCGCATTTATTGGCAATTTCATAAATCACACTAATGGGGATATCTTTGCCGTTATCTTCATATGCCTGATATAGCGACAGGTCAAGTTTTAACGCTTCTGCCATTTCTTCCTGCGTAAAGCCGCAGGCATCACGCAAACCGCTGATGCGCTCGCCTAACTCTTTAAATACGTTATCCATTTATAAGCCTCCTTACCCATTAAGCCATGTGCGGCCGTCAATAATTTCCTGCCCCGCTCTCTCCGGCGCAGGACCGCCTTTTAACTTTCTGTCACCCACACAGGTTTCCATGCTGATTGCTTCGTATATATCTTCTTCAATCAAAGGTGAGCATTCTTTAAATTCATCTAAGGTAAAATCATCTAAATTCTTATTAAGTGAGATGGCTTTTGCCACCATCTGACCCACAATGCTGTGAGAATCACGGAAAGGCACGCCTTTTTTAACCAGATAGTCTGCCACATCGGTTGCATTGGCAAAGCCGCCTTTTGCTCCCTTTAGCATCACATCTTTTTTCACCTTCATGGTCTTAATCATCTTTTCAAAGACTGGCATACAGAGTTTGGCAGTATCCACTGCATCAAACACCGCTTCCTTATCCTCCTGCATATCCTTGTTATAAGCAAGAGGCAGGCCTTTCATCGTCACAAGCAATGCAGAAAGGTCACCGTAAACACGACCGGTCTTACCGCGGATAAGCTCTGCCACATCCGGGTTCTTCTTCTGTGGCATAATGGAAGAACCGGTAGAATAAGCGTCATCCATTTCCACGAAAGAAAATTCGTGGGTTGACCATAAAATCAACTCTTCAGAAAAACGGGATAAATGCATCATTAAAAGCGAAAGAACACTGCAAAGCTCAATGGCAAAATCACGGTCACTGACCCCATCTAATGAGTTATTGGTCACCGCAGAAAAACCAAGCTCTTTTGCCACATACTCTCTGTCTAAAGGATAAGTTGTTCCGGCAAGAGCACCCGAACCTAAGGGCATAATGTTAATACGCTCACGGCACTCATGAAGTCTTTCCGCATCACGCTTAAGCATCTCAAAATATGCTAAAAGATGATGAGCAAAGGTGACAGGCTGTGCTTTTTGCATATGGGTGTAGCCCGGCATAATGGTGCCAGTATGTTCTTCTGCCAAATCAAGCAAGGTGCCCATTAAAGAGCGGAGCTGCTCTTTCATTTCATCACACTCGCGACGCAAATAAAGTCTTAAGTCAAGTGCCACCTGGTCATTCCGGCTTCTGCCTGTGTGCAAGCGTTTACCCACATCACCAATGCGGCTAATCAGCATAGTTTCCACATTCATATGGATGTCTTCAGCATACACATCAAACTCTGCCTTGCCGGACTGGATATCGTCACGGATTTCTTTTAAGGTTTTCTGAATCAAATCAGCATCCTCTTTGGGAATAATACCGCAAAGACCCAGCATTCCCGCGTGAGCAATTGAACCCTCAATATCCTCCCAATACATCCGGTTGTCAAAACGGATGGAGGAGTTAAAATCATCAACCATTGCGTCAGTTTCCTTGGAAAATCTGCCGCCCCAAAGCTTTTTTTTCGTCATAACGGGCGTCCTTTCTACCTTTTATAAAACGCAGATAAGAGCTGAGTGTAACTCGGCTCTTATCGCATGTATTATATCGAATTTGTATGTTTAAATCTTAGTACAGCTTTTCGCCGTTCTTTTTCTTCATCATAGCACGAACGGTAACAGGCAGACCAAACAGGTTGATAAAGCCTTCTGCATCCTTCTGGTCATATACTTCATCTTCGCTGAAGGTTGCAATTTCTTCATCATAGAGTGAATAAGGTGAAGTTGTGCCTGCAGGTGTGCAGTTCCCCTTGTAAAGCTTCATCTTAACACTACCGGTTACGGTTTCCTGAGTAGAATCAACAAAAGCGCTCATTGCTTCGCGCAAGGGTGTGTACCACAGACCATCATAAACGAGATCTGCAAACTGATTTGCAAGGTTCATCTTGTAATGCAGGGTCTGTCTGTCAAGGCACAGATATTCAAGTTCTTTGTGTGCTGCATATAACAGTGTACCGCCCGGAGTTTCATATACGCCACGGCTCTTCATACCAACCAGTCTGTTTTCAACAATGTCATCAATGCCGACACCGTTTGCTGCAGCCAGTTCGTTTGCCTTCTTTAAAAGGTCAACAGCGCTGTCGTAACGAACGCCGTCAATAGCAACGGGAACACCCTTTTCAAAATCAATTGTCACATAAGTCGGGGTTTCAGGCGCCTTTTCGGGAGAAACCATCAGTTTTAAAATTTTATCAAGCTGAGGCTCGTTAGCAGGGTTCTCAAGATCCATACCCTCGTGGCTTAAGTGCCAGATGTTTCTGTCCATGGAATAGTTATCTTCCTTGGTAACCGGAACGGGAATGCCACGGGCTTCAGCATATTCAATTTCTTCTTCACGGGATTTGATATCCCAAATGCGCCAGGGAGCAATAATCTTTAGGTGGGGCGCCAAAGCCTTAATTGTCAGCTCA